>JAICUM010000687.1 GCA_025935855.1 Pirellulales bacterium
CATCATTATCGACAGCAAGAGCGGGGTGAGCGGCGGCGGCCGGACGCCGAAGCTCGCCTTTCATTTCCCGGAGTGCAACGAAGCGGTGTCGGCCTACGGCGTCGGCTCGCATCGGCACACGCCCGAGATCGACCAGGTGCTGAGCGACTTCGCGGAAGTCCCGACAGAAGTTATCTTCACGCCGCACCTCATTCCGATGGATCGCGGCATTCTCACCACGGCGTACGCGATGCCGTCGCAAGATTTGTCGGCTGCCGGAGTGCTCGAACTTCTTCGCAAGAAGTATGGCAGGGAACCGTTCGTCCGCGTGGTGAACGGGCTGCCGAGCACGAAAGATGTGGTGGGCACGAACTATTGCGACATCACCGCGAGGGTTGTTCGCGGGCGCGTCGTGCTGGTGAGCGTCCTCGACAATCTGATCAAAGGCGCCGCCGGCGCCGCGGTGCAGAACTTTAACCTGATGTACGGCTTCCACGAAACCACCGCCCTCGTTTGAGTGCAGCATGGCTGACCAACTTCCCAAAGGCTTTCGGGCCGCCGGCTTGTACACGGGCGTGAAGCGGAATCCCGATAAGCTCGACCTGTCGCTGATTGTTTCCGAGCAGCCGTGCGTGGCGGCGGGCGTCTTCACGCAGAACCTGGTCTTCGCGGCGCCGGTCAAGCTGTGTCGCGAGCGAACGCCCAGCGATTCCATTCGAGGCGTCGTCATCAACTCCGGCAACGCGAACGCCTGCACGGGCGACCAAGGCGATCGAGACGCCGAGGCCATGGCGGCGGCGACCGCTTCAGCGGTCGCCTGCCAACCGAAACAGATTCTAGTCCTTTCCACCGGCGTTATTGGCGAGCTGATGCCGATGGAGAAAATCCTGCCCGGCATCAAAGCTGTCGCGGGAAAGCTGGCCGCGGGCGCCGACGCCCTCACCGCCGCCGCGCGCGGCATGATGACCACGGACACGCGGCCGAAAATCGCCTGCCGCAGCCTGACGATCGACGGCCGCACCATATCGCTGTGCGGCGTCGCCAAGGGCGCGGCGATGATTGGGCCGAATCTCGCCACGATGCTGGCGGTGGTCATGACCGACGCGAAGCTCAACGCCGACGACGCCCAGCGGCTGCTACACGACGCGGCGGACGAATCGTTCAATTGCATTAGCGTCGAAGGCCACACGAGCACCAACGACAGCGTGATTTTGCTGGCCAATGGCGCGGCGGGAGGGCCGGTGCTCACGGGCGAGGCGCTCTGCAAATTCCGCGGCACGCTCGTCGAGATCTGCGAGGACCTCGCGCAGTCGATCCCCGCGGACGGCGAAGGCGCCACGCACCTGATCACCGTGGAAGTCCACGGTTGCCGGACGCGTGACGACGCGATTCAGATCGCCAAGACTATTGCCGACAGCCCGTTGGTGAAGACGGCCATCGCCGGCAACGATCCGAATTGGGGCCGCATTGTTTCGGCGGCCGGCTATGCGGGCGTGGATTTCGACGCCTCGAAGGTTTGCCTGCACTTGAACGGCTCGCTGCTCTACGAACGCGGCCAGCCGGTTCGGTTCAACGGCGACGCTGTGTCCGCAGCGATGGCCGCCGACCGCAATACGGGCATCGTGCTGCTGCTGGACGAGGGCGAGGCCTCGGCGCGGTTCTGGACGAGCGATCTTACGGCGGAGTATGTGCGGTTGAATGCCGACTATCGCACGTAGATAGCCCGGCCATTCTGGCCGGGTGAGCTGACAAGGAACGAACGAGCAAGTTTGAAGCATGCGCGCCGAGCCAGAATGGCGCGGCTATATGCGGCGGGCGATGGCGAGGGCGTCGAAGGCGCTGGGGCGCGACATCTGGCCGGCGGTTTGGGCGAAGTCTCCGCGCAGCGCCTTCAGGGCGTACCGCTCCTGGTTGATCTCTTCGGCCGTACGCACGCCCAGCCGCCGCAATACCGGCAGTGGGGGGCACCAGCCCTGTAGAGCATGCTGCAAGAAGAAGGACTACACAATCGCCGGAATGAGCAGGAACTTTTTGTTGACGGTGACGCCCAAGGTCAGGCCGATCAAAGTGATCGTCGGCGCCATCGTTTCCAAGCACCGTTCGACATCCCATTCTTCGTCAAGCTCGTGCAGGCGGCGCTCAACGCCGAGGGCACCTTCGCTGGCGGCACGGGGGATGCTTTGTTCAGTCTGGCGTCGGATTCTTTCGTTAACTTCATGCGATGTGTTGGAACACACGCGTTCGGCGGAGTCGGCTAACATGGCAGTAGCTCCTTGACGGAGAATGAGGCCCGAACACCACAAGCGAGCAAACGCCATACCGCGACTAGTAGCGG
>JAICUM010000610.1 GCA_025935855.1 Pirellulales bacterium
CGCGGCAAGCTGAATGCCTACGCCGGTGGTGTTCGAGATCGCGATGTTGTTGATGTTTGCACCGCCGACGCCGCTCGCGCCGGAAGCAATGCCGCGGGCGCCGCCCATGATGGTGAAGTTCGAGACCTCGATCGGCGTGAAGCCCGTTTGATTGACGGTGGTCGCAGCAAGCGACACGGCGTCGATCGGCGAACCGGTGTTATCGATGATCGGCCGTGTGGCGTTCAGAGCGCCGGCAAACGTCTCGGGCAGCGTGACTGTGCCCATCTGAGACGTAGCGACCGTGTGCGTGATGCCGCCGCCTTCGCCCAGGAACCGCTGCTGATCCTTAAGCGTGGCAGTTTGGTCCGCGAAGCTGCTATTCGCGTGAACCAGGACGATGTCGCCGGTTTGCGAATTTGAGTTAACCGCGGTGAGCGAATTGAGCGGATGCTCCGCCGTGCCATTGCCGCCGGCCGCGGCGCTGCTGTCGACGTGGACGATGCGCAGGGCCGAGCCGTTGGTATTGGTAAGCGTCGTCGTGCCTTCGGTCTCCGTACGCTGCAGTGCGACGTACTGGTTGCGGTACACCTGCTCGCGCATCCGGTCCGGGAGCTCGTGCGTCCACCACGACGGGCCGGCGCTGGTGCGGCCCGGCGTCCAGATGGCTTGCACGACGGTGTTCGTGCCGAACACGTCGTCATCCGTCACGCCGACGCTCAGGACGAGGTCGTTGGTGACGTAGCCGCGCATGCCGGCCTTGCGGCCCATCGCGCTCACGCCCTGGCCGTCCATCTCATACCCGCCGCCGTAAGCCCACAGATTCAGGTCGAAGACGCGGGCCGCGACTTCGAAGTCCACGACGCGCAGCGCCACATCGGTCGGCGTGAGCGTGGCGATGCCCAGCGAGTTGCCGGTGAAGGCCAACTGGTTGGTCATCGTCGTGGTGTCGCTCATCTTCCGCTCGTCCAGCGGAATGTTCGCATTGAGCCGCAGATCGATGTATTGGCCGAGGCTTTCAAAGCTCACGCCGAGCTGATTGAAGTACTTGTTGATCGAGCTTTCCTGCCCGTCGTACCAGCCGCTGAAGCCCCAAATGCGCGGATCGCCCATGAGCAGGCCGTCCTGGAACCAGCGAAAGCCGCCGCCGATGTTGCCACCGCCTTTGCTGTTGTTGTCGATGCGGAAGTTGCCGTCCACGAAGCCGATGGCGTCCGACAAATCGGTCGCCCAGCGGCCGCCGATCGACGTGAACGCGGCGTCCTGGCCGTAACCTTGCGTTTGATACCAGAGCCGCAAGGGCGTCGTGCCGGTGAACAGCCGGCTGTTGCCGGCGCCTGAGGAGATGAACGGCTCGTTGCCGTCAATGGTTTGGGCCCGTGCCGTGCCGCACGCGAGCATTGCCAGCAGGCAAGCCGCCCCCACTTGGCGTGCACGCTTGTTGCCGCGATTACAACTCGACACGACAGACTCCTTTGGCCCAATGGCGGAGAATTCACCAGCGCACGGCCGCGCACGCTTAGCGTCACGACCCGTACAACCGGTAAAGTCGATACAGCTTACTGGCTGTGTATCGGCACGCGGGGCGAGCCGGAATAATCCAACTCGGCTAAAAGGGCAGCTTTTGCCGGCGCTGAATGCTTCTGCTGGCGCCGAAAATGACCTGCCACGAAGTGGCGGCGTTGCCTATGCTCCCGGCATCGCGTGCCACTGGCATTTTGCCAGTGGAAGTGGGTACTCGCTTGGCACTTCGCACTGGGAACATGCCAGTGGCAACGCGGAATTTGTTTATCAGTCTGAACATCGATAGCCAGTTCGAGAGAAGGATTCTTCGATGCGAGCTTACTGGTTGACCGCCGCTGTGTGCTTGAGTCTCGCGGCTCCTGCGGGCTGCAATCGCCAACCCGCCAGCACGCCGACGGCATCCGTCGGCGCCGTCGCGGTGATTGATCTCGATGAAATCGCTCGCCGGCTGGGAAGCGACAAGCAGATCGTCACGTCGATCAGCCAGCGGCAGAATTCGCTCAGCCAGCAACTTGTCGATCTTGCCAAGAGCTACAGCCAGCAGATCGAAGAGCAGAAGAAAAAGCTCGCGGAATCGGGGGACAAAAAGGGCGATGTGACGCTCGCCAACTGGCAGCAACAGGCCAACGCGAAGCTGAACGAAGTGAAGCAGCAGGCCGAACTGCAACTGCAGCAGCACCGGGCGACGCTGGTGGCGCAGTTCCGCGAAGAGATCAAGCCGGCGGCACGCCGCGTCGCCCAGAGCCGGGGGCTGTCGGTCATCGTCACGAAGAACGACAGCGTGCTATACGACTTTGCGCCGGCGACGGACATCACCGATGCAGTCGTGGCGGAGCTGCAAGCCTCGCGGCAGCAAGCGGCGCCCGCCATGGCGCAAGCGCCGACGACTGAAAAAAAATAGCCGGGCCTACGCTTCTGGAACCGGGGGCTAGCGCCACGCGGCTGATGGATCAGCCGGAACGCGCTAGCGTCCGGTTCAATCTCTCGGTGCTCAGGCTTAGCGCTCGTCAGCTTTCGAAACGCCGCCCTTGGCCAGATCGTATTTAGGGTCGGCGTATTGGGCGAAGAACGCCTGAAGCTTTTCGCTTAGCTCCTTTTGAACCGCGGCATGCTGGGGTTGATTGATCAGGTTGTGGCGCTCCTCGGGATCGGCCTTTAGGTCGTAGATTTCATTCGGTCCGTCGGGAAAGCGGGTAATCAGCTTCCACTCGGTGGTGCGAATGGACCGCACGTTCTTGAACTCGAAAAACACAGCCTCGTCGCCAGTGTCGCTAGTGCCTTCGAGCGCCGCCTTGTAGCTGTGCCCGGGCAGCGGCGGATCAGTCGGCATCCTGTCTTTCAGGCCGAC
>JAICUM010000745.1 GCA_025935855.1 Pirellulales bacterium
AAACGCGATGGGACAGGCCCGAGGCGCGCCGGAGCAGGCGGCAACGCGTTCCCTGAACTTCGCGGCGCAGCAGGAAAAGATAAATGCCTGGACGGTTGGCCTCGCCGCGGGATTGATCGAAGGCGCACCGTTGCGGCTCGCGTCTGAGATGGCGCGGGTCGTCGATGATGGGGCAAACCTGCATGTTCTGCCCATCGTCACGAGGGGCCCGACGGAAAACGTGAACTCGCTGCTCTATTTGCGCGGCGTCGATCTCGCGATCATCAACTCCGATTCGCTGGATGAGTTCAGGATCGAGCTCCCGGAAATCCGAAACCACGTCAACTACCTGTTCAAACTCTTCCCGTCGGAACTCCACGTCTTCGTTCGCCCCGAAATCCAAAGCCTGCAGGACCTCGCCGGAAAGAAAGTGAACTTCAACACGCTGGGAACAGCGGCTGCCTATTCGGGACCGCTGATCTTCAGCCGGCTGGGCATCGACATCCAGAAGACCTTCATTCCTCATCCCCTGGCGCTGCAGCAGCTTCGCAAGGGGGAGGGCGATATGGCTGCCGTCGTGTTTATCACGTCCAAACCGGTCGACGCCTTCGTGCGTGCCCCGCTGGAACCCGGCTTCAAGTTCTTGCCGGTCCCCTATGAGGCCAGGTTCGAGGACTACTACCTGCCGGCCTCACTCGAATCCGCCGACTACCCCAATTTGATCAAGCCCGGGGAGCGCATTCAGACCATCGCCGTGCCGACCGCACTGGTCTCGTACAACTGGCCCGTGGGGTCCAACCGCTACCAGCGTGTCGCCCGTTTCACTGACCGCCTGTTCAGCCGCATCGATGGACTGCAGGTTGCGGGATTCGATCCAAAATGGAAGACAGTCAACGTCGCCGCGACAGTGCCCGGCCTCGCGCGCTTCCCGGCGGCGCAAGACTGGCTCGACCGGCAAGCGCGCAGGACGGCGGCGCAGAAATGAAGACCGGCATACTCCGCGTGGCGCTGACGGTCGGGCTGCTGGTGGCCGGGCCCTCGGCGCAGGGCGCCGACGATGCGAGCGAAAAACTGCGTTTGTGCTCGCTGATGGGGCAACCTGAAAGGCTGCCATGCCTGAAGAAACTGGCCGAAGAATTGAGCCCGACGCCGACTGGCGCCGCGGCACCATCGGCATCGGACCTGCCGGCCTCCACTAACTGGATCGTCAGCGAGACGACATCACCCGTCGATTATTCAACCGTCGTAGTCGCCACAAGTTCGTCGAGCAGCGGGCCTAGTGGCGCTGTCCTGAAGATGGCGATCCAATGCCGGGGCGGCCGCACCGATCTGGTGTTCGCGAGCCCATCCTTCACGCGGCGCGGAGAGGACTACGCCTTCTCCTATGCCGTCACGGGTGATTCGCCGGTAACGGTCCCGACGAGCACGTTGCCGTCGCAGGCCGGCGTTGCCATCAAGGGCGACATTGTCCGCCTGCTAGCCTCTCTGCCCGACCGCGGAGAAATGATCGCCCGCATCGTCGGCCCGCACGGCTCGGCAGTCGAGGGACGCTATGGCCTGGACGGTCTGAAAGTCGTGCGCGACCGGTTGGCCATGCCCTGCCGATGGCCGGTCGCTGCTGGCGCGCCCCGTAATCGATGAGTGATGAACGAGAATCAGGCACAGGAGAGGATGATGAACTGGTCACAGGTGGTGCGAACTGCAGCGGTTTGCGTAACGGCATTGGTCCTCGCGGCTTCGCCTGCGGCGGCCCAAAACGGCAAGCCGGTACCGATCGCGGTAAACGTCACAAAGAAGGCGCATCGCCTCGTCCTTCAAGTGAATACGAACGAGGCGGCGACAATGAATCTGACGCTCAACAATGCCACCAACGTCGACCAATACTACAAGGTGCTCGGCGAGAAGCTCGAGATCGAGATCGTCGCCTTCGGTCCCGGCTTGCACATGTTGCGGGAAGACACTTCGCCAGTGAAGG
>JAICUM010000148.1 GCA_025935855.1 Pirellulales bacterium
AGGATGTCGCTGAGGATGTAATAGCCGTCGTAGCGCAGGAGCGGGTTGGCGTTGAACATCACGGTGCTCACCGAGCTGACGAACATGACATTCAGGCAGAAGTAGTTCAACGGTCCGGGTTCGCTGAACCACCAGAGGAAGGTGCAGATCGAAGCCAGCACGATCTCGACGTACATGCCGGCGGCGCCGATGGCAGCGCGATGCCAGCGGCTGGGGAGCATCCAGGAGTCGGAGACGTTGCAGTAGGGGCAGGGCGTGAGCACGAGAAACATCAGGCCCAATTCGTGGCATTCGCCGCCGAAGTGCTTACAGGACATGCCGTGGCCGTGTTCGTGCAAGGCCTTGGTGACAATGAGCGTGCCGGCGAGGGCCATCCAATTCTGCGCGGCGAAGAACGAATGGAAGGACGGCAAGCGGGACTTGAAGACGTCGAACTGGACGATCACCAGCATGAGCGCGGCGGTGGCGAGCATGAGGGCCGCCGCCGTGGCCGCAGGGGTGAAGAACCAGCGGATGATCCGCCAACTGTAGAGCCAGTTGAGCCAGCGCTCGGGGTCGATCCCGCGGAGGCGGAAGGCGAGGATGTTCTGCAGGGCGCCGAGCAGCTCCTTCCACTTCTTTTCGTCGCGGCGCTCTTTGAGCTGCCAACCCTGACCGGGTGCGTCGGAGAGCACGAGCCCGCTGCGGTGGAGCATGCCGATGAAGTTCTGCAGCTCTTCGACCTTGATGGTTTGGGGGGGGAATTCTTCCTCGAACCGCTCGGCGATGTCGTCGAGGCTCGACTGGCCGTCGAGCATTTGCAGGATGGCGAATTCCTCTTCCTCGAAGCGGAAGTATTGGAGGCCCACCGGGTCCTTGACGACCCAGTAATTGCGGCCCTGGTAGCGCTGGCGGCGGGCCTTCAGATCGGGCCGCGCGCGGATGGTGAGCTTCCGCGAGGAGCTAGAGACAATGCTGTCGCTAAGGGTGGGCATTGTAGGATTCAGGGTTCGGGGTTCAGGGTTTAGGGTTCAAAACCATCTGAACCCTGAAACCTGACCCCTTCAGCAAGCTACCGTTGCGCGGTGGCGTTGGGGGCTGGGGCGTCGACGGGGGGCTCGTTGAGGTGGATGGTCATGTCGGCGTCGAGGCCGGGGCGGATGAGCCAGAATTCGCCGACGCGTTGGTTGGGGAATTCGGCTCGGATTTGGTAGGAATGGCCAACGCCGATCAGGATCTGGCTGACGAAGGTGACGCGGCCGGTGGCGGTGGCGGTGCGGCCGCGGGCCAGGTGGACGGTGAGCGTCGCTTTGCGGCCCGCCAGGTCGGCGGGGTCGAAATCCGCGGCGTTCACCAGGCCGTCGGCCCGCAGCGTGTCGAACTGGACGAGGCGGAGGACGCGGTCGCCGGGGTTGACCCACTGGCCCTCGCGCTGCATGACCTGCTGAACTTCGCCGGCGAAGGGAGCGCGGATTTGGCGGCGTTCGACGGCGATTTTGGCAGCTTTGAATTCAGCGCCCTTTGCATCGGCCTCTTTCTTGGCGATCAGGCGATCTTTTTGAGCTTTCTCAATCTGCAGGTCAGCCTTTTTGTAGGCGAGACGTTTTTGTTCGATGTTGATCTCGGGTACGGCGCCCTTGGAATCAGTGTTGGCCTTCAGATCTTTTCCTAAGTCGAGCTTCGCGTAGGCGGCCGACTCCGTCGCAAATTTCTCTTCAACCATGTCGCTGGCTTTCTCGAGCGCGGCGATGTGCTGCAATTCGGCGACTTCCATGGCGGCGACGGCTTGCCGCTCGTCGATGCTTCCCAGGAGCTGCCCCGCTTCGACGCGCATGCCTTCCTTGATGGGGAGTTTAGTGAGCGTGCCCTCGACTTCGGCGGGAAGCTCGATGTCGTGATCGGCGGTGATGCTGACGCGCTCCAGGCGGCAATCGCCGTTCAATCCCGGCGAGGAGATTGCGATGGGCTTGTCGGTGGGCGCCGGGGCGGCGGGCGAGGCTGCGGGGGGCGGCAACACTGGCGGGGCTGTCGCGGCCGGGGAGGCGGACGAGGCGCCTAGTTGGCCGAGCGCGGCGATTGACAAGGCGAGGAGCGTGGCGTGCATGCTGGATTGTCTCGGTTTAAGTTTGGGTTAGATTCTGAACAAAATCCTGGACTGGATGAACTCCCAGAGCTCGTGGAACCAGACGTAGCCGATCGGTTCGCGGCCGCAGTGGATTTTGGCTTTCAGGTCGGCGCCGACTTTCAGGTGCTGCTTGAGATCTTCAATGGCCTCGGGCGTCGGGGAATCGGCGGCGGGACCGTCGAGCAGTTTGCCTAGCTCGCTCTGATCGAACGCGACGGTCATCCGTACGGCGTTTCCCTTCTCGCCGTTCACCTCGGCGCTGGGTTGAATTTTCGTAACGTGACCGGTGATT
This sequence comes from Pirellulales bacterium, assembly GCA_025935855.1. Lineage (GTDB taxonomy): Bacteria > Planctomycetota > Planctomycetia > Pirellulales > Lacipirellulaceae > Lacipirellula. The sequence goes on from JAICUM010000148.1 coordinate 2,397, forward strand.
TTGTCCGCGCGGTCTGGATGCGTGGCGAGGATGAACGTGACTTCCAATTCAGCGTTGGGGTCGTCTTCCTTCAGCCGGTTGAGCTGGCGCTGGACGTGACCCATTTTCGACTCGGGCACTTCGAGCTCGGCCTCCCAGCGCTGCGTGGGATCGGCGATTTGCATGATCCGGGTGCCCGTGGTCACGGGTCGATTGCGCAGGTAGTCTTGCACCTTCCAGGTGACGACTTTGCCGTCGATCGGACTGCGAACCTGAAGTTGGTTCATGCGCTCGTTGAGTTTCTTTTCCTGCTCAAGCAGGCTCTTGCCCTGTTCTTCCAATCGCTTGACGTTGCCGGCGACCTCGATTTCGCCGCCAGGCGCTTGATTGCGATCACTTCGCGTGGAGCGACCTTGGAAGAATGATTGGAGCTTTTCGAACTCGGCTCGATACTCTTTTTCATTCGTGTCTATGTCGCCGTGAAGTTTGACGGCTTCTTCTTCCAGCGGCAGGCTTTGCTGCCGGGCCAGCAGGTCGCCCTTTTTGATGAGTTGGCCCTCGACCACCGGCACGTCGATGATCGTGCCGTCGGCGGGGGCGAAAACGTAGGCTCGCGTTTCGGGCAGCAGCTTGCCGTCGGCGGTGACGGTGAAATCCCACGGCAACAGCCACATGGCGAGCACCGCGGCCGCGATGGCGATGGCGGCCGCGATGGTTTTGGGCAGATTGCGCGCGGTGACGAGCACCTTGCTCTTGCCGATGGTGCGCCACAGCGGCAGCAGGAACAGACCTTCGTGCGACTGGGCGTTGGTCAGCGCGGTGGCGCTGTGGCGACGAACGACGTCCACGCGCTGCAGCAGGCCCTCGGGCGCCCGGCTGTCAACGAGCTGCTCGATGACGATGGCGCCGAGCAGGTTCTCCTTTTTCTTATCGCGGGTCTTGTCGTCGGCGTGCGGATCGTGCTCGCGCAGCGGCAGGACGGCGATCTGCTTGGTGTGCGACTCGTCGACATATTCGTTGACGGCGTTTTCGACCTGCGGGGCGAGGTTCGACGTGTCGCCGGTGTACCACAGGTCTTCGCCGCTTTTGCACACGACCTTCGAGAGGCTTCGCAAGAGCCGCACGACGTTCGAGCGCTTGTCGAACGTGTCCTGGCCGCTGATGGCCTCGACGACGTAGCTGGGGCCCTTCTTCAGCACGACGGTGACGCGGTCGCAGCCGATGAGCCGGCGGCCTTCGTTGGCGATGGTGAAGGCCGTCTGTCGCGATTCAAGCCGGGTGTGAACGCTGGAGGTGAAGCTTTCGAGCTGTTCCCAAAGGGACTGCTTGCTGACGAAGTGGCGCAGCCGGCGGGTCTTCATGTACTCGCCGGCCAGCTCGCAAATCTGAACCAGGAACCGCAGGTAGCCTTTTTGCGTGGTGGGGCGGGCGCCGACGCGCTGGAAGATTTCGACGAGGCCGTCCACGCCGCGGTCGGTGCGAATGGGCGCCACGACGAGCAGAAACGGAGTGGGATTGGCGGCGATCTCGCCATCCTGCTCGTCGCCGGCGCCGGCGCCGGATTGCGGCTGAACGAGAATGGGCTCGCCGCGTTGGGCGATTTGCCCCAGGAGCCGGGCGTGCTGGACCTGGGCGGTTTGGTTCGAGGAGAGCCCAGTCTGCTGGAGGTTGACTTGGTATTGGAGCTTGAACGGGGCGCCTTCCTCGATAGTCCAGACGACGCCGCCGATGGCCGCCAGGGCGGCGATGGCCTTATCGAGCATGGCGGAGAAGAACTCGGTCTCGTCGGCCTCGCTGCGCGAAAGATCGACGACTTCCTGCACGAGCGACTGGATTTCCGCCTTCGCGCGCTGGACGGCGTCCTCGTCCGGACCCCGGTCTTCGGGGTAGGCGCTGCTCACTTGTTCGGAGGTTCCGGTGCTCATGAAGGGTTGTTGAGAGGCGAAGCGCGGCGACAAGCTGGCGGGGCTCGCGCACTAGGAGGAGCGGCTCAAGTCCTCAATTCTCACGCTCTGGCAGGGAACGGTCAAATTGTGAAACGGCAAGCACTTGGGTGCGGCTCAAGTTTACCCCCGGCTGAAGGCCCGGCGGAGCGGTATAGGCTGATGGAATTGCCATTGAAACGGTCAAAAGCAGACTTGCCGGCGGTACTTTCGGCAAGACCAGTCTGGTCCGAGCGAACCGTCTGTGTGGCGGCGAAGTTGAACGAGTTGCGGCAAGCGGTTTGCAACGCATGCCGGTATTTCCAGCCCCACCGGGGCGACAGTGCGATTGCGCAGGTACTGTCGCCCCGTTGGGGCTCTGGTCGCTCGGGCGCCTTTCCCAGGGGCTCGCGCCCCTGGCTATTAACTTTCGGCCCGTTGGGCCTAAAGCAGGCTAATGTTGGGCGCGCGTCCCGTTGGAAGGGTTCGCGGGGAATGCTAGGATTGTCGGCAGTGCCGATTGTCGGGAGGGACTCGCGGCGGACCCTTTGGCGGCGCCTGAATGGCCATTTGCAAGCTAAGAGAACTATATGGCAAAGGAGAAAGAAGAGGCCCTCGAAGTGGAGGGGGTCGTGACGCAGGCGCTGGCCAATACGCGGTTCCGCGTGGAGATCGAAGGCGGCCACCTGGTTACGGCGCATGTGGCGGGCCGCATGCGTAAGCACTTCATCCGCATCGTGCCTGGCGACAAGGTCCGCGTGGAGCTTTCGCCCTACGACCTGACTAAAGGCCGCATTACCTTCCGCGAACGCTAAACCTGTGAGCAACGGACGCGGGGGCGCTTCTGCTTGAAATAGCCGGGGGCAGACTTGCCTCTGGGTTCGCCCGGAGGGCGTAGCCCTCCGGCTCGGGGGTGGCTCTGCGGCTAGCGCTTGTTTTTGCAGTTAATGAAACCCTTTTGACGCTGATGCGTCGTTAATGCTTGCCACACTTTCCACATGGAGAATCAAACGGTGAGAACTTTTAGAAACCGCGTTTGCGGCGTCGCGTTCGGCCTGGCCGTCGCGGTCGCTGCCGCCACTGCTGCCGCGCAGGCGCAGCAGGCCGCCGCGCCGAAACCGCTGGCGGTCGTTTGCCTGTCGGGTTACGACGAGTTGATGGGCGACGCCGACTTCCTCGGCGGACTCACCGGCCAGCCGAACGCCTCGGCGGTGCTTCAGCAGTTGGTCATGCAGATGACGCAGGGGAAGGGGCTGGCTGGCGTGGACAAGTCGAAGCCGATCGGCTTGGTGGTCGAGTCGGCGGACGACATGCCCGGCGGGGCCGTGTGCATTCCGGTGACCGACGTGAACGCGCTGCTCGATGTGGCGAAGGGCTTTGGCGTCACGGCGGACAAGGCGGAGAACGGCTTGCAGAAGGTGACGCTGCCGCAGGGGCAGGGCGCGTTTTTGAAGAGCACGCCGGGCTGGGCGCTCATCAGCCTGTCGCCGGAACTGATCAACGCCGTGCCGGCCGACCCGAACACGCTTCTTGGCCCGCTGGCCAAGGAATACGACGTCTCGGTCCAGATTCACGTGCAGAACGTGCCGGAAACCTACCGGCAGCAAGCGGTGGACGCGATGAGCCAAGGCGCCCAGCAGGGCCTGGCCAAGAAGGAGGGGGAATCGGACGAGGACTATGCGAAGCGCGAAAAAGTCGTCCAGATGCAGTTGGGCGAGCTGAAGCGGTTCATGAATGAACTGGACCAGTTCACGGTGGGCCTGTCGATTGACAGCAAGCAGCAGCGGGCGTTCCTGGACATCGCTTACACGGGCGTTCCGGGCAGCAAGCTGGCGAAGGATTTGGCGCAAGCCGCTGATGCGAAGACGAACTTCGCGGGTTTCATTCAACCGTCGGCTGCGATGACGTTCTCGACGGCTTCGCCGGTGACCGAGTCGAACACGGCGCAGGTCGATCAGATGATCGACGCCGTGAGCGAGCAGTTGAAGAGCCAGATCAGCGACGACGAGGACATGAGCGACACGGCGAAGAACAACGCCAAGGGCGCCGTGGAGGATTTCCTCGCCGCGGCGAAGGCGACGTTGAAGTCGGGCACGATTGACGGCGCCGCGGCGCTGAATCTTTCGGCCGATTCGCTCACGTTCGTTGCCGGCGGCCATGTGGCCGAGCCGCAGAAAATCGAAAGCGGCCTGAAGAAGCTGTTGGATGTGGCCAAGGAGAAGAACCCGGACAAGATGCCGGAAGTCTCGTGGAATTCGGAAAAGGTGGGCGACGTCTCCTTCAGCAAGTTCTCGCACAACGTGCCGGAGGACAAGGAAGACGCCCGGAAGCTGCTGGGTGACAAGCTGGAGATGTACCTGGGCATTGGCAAGGACACGGTGTACTTCGCCGCCGGCAAGGATGCATTGGTCGCGGTGAAGAAGGCGATCGACGCCTCGAAGCAGACGCCGAATAAGCCGATCACCCAGGGCGAGCTGACGTTCTCGCTGGAGCAGATCATGACCGCCGCGAAGACGTTTGCGGACGAGAACGACAAGGCGCAAATCGAGGCGATTTCGCAAGTGCTGAGCCAGTCGAGCGGCAAAGACCACGTGAGGATCGTGGCCCAGCCGATCGAAAACGGCGTGCGGATGCGGATCGAGGCCGAGGAAGGCGTGCTGAAGGCCGTCGGGATGGCGGCGATGCAGCAACAGATGCGGGCGGCGCCGGGGCAGTAAACGCCGATGGTTCGCTATAATGGCTATTGCCGGCCGCCAATTGCCGCGGCCGGCAATAGCCTTTTTCTTTTAGGTGCTTCCATGTCATCGCAAGCGGAGCTTGAGCAGCGATTGTCGTCGCTGGAGCGCGATGTCGCGCTTTTAAAGTCGGAAGTGGGGCGATCGCCAGAATCCACGAAGCAAAAAAGGAATTGGCTAGAAGGCTTTATCGGACTCTTCAAGGACTATGAAGACTTCGAGGAAATGGTCAAACTTGGCCAGGAATATCGGCGGTCCCAGCGCTACGAAACCCACGGCTAGCTGCTCACCGTGTATTTGCTCGACACGGACTACATCGTTCTGTTAGAGGAGCCGCCCGGCGAACTGCGCCAGCGGCTTCTTAGTCGCATGGCGGCTCATCCGGCAGAGAACTTCTTTCTTTCAATCGTGAGCTTTCACGAGCAGTTCGGCGGTTGGCAGTCCCTTCTCAATAAGAACCGCAAACCAGCGTCTGTAGTACGCGCCTATAGCGAATTTGCCAAGCTGCTTTCCGCCTATTCCCAAGCGCAGCTCGCGGACTACGATGGATCAGCGTCGATCCGCTTTGAACAACTCCGCAAGCAACGTGTCCGCATTGGCACGATGGATTTACGCATCGCGGCCATCGCGTTAGCTAATGACTACACCGTGCTAACGCGCAACCTCGTTGACTTTCAAAAGGTCCCTGACTTGAAAGTCGAAGACTGGACGGTTGCCGCTCCTGAGAAGCCAAGGTAATCAAGATGTCCGTTGCAATGTCAAATCCGCTCGTGGTTGATCAAATCGCCGGGCAGTCCATAATCGATCTCGCTCGTCGCTTCGGTACGCCGCTGTACGTGTACGACGCCGCGACGATTGCCACGCGGATTGACGACTTGGAGTCGTTCGACGTCGTTCGCTATGCCCAGAAGGCGAACTCGAACCTCGGCATCCTGGACCTGGTGCGTCGGCATGGGGCACTGGTCGATGCGGTGAGCGCCGGCGAAATCCAGCGGGCGCTGGCCGCCGGGTTTAAGGGCGGGTTCGACGAGCCGCCGCACATCATGTACACGGCGGACATCTTCGATCGCGATGCGCTGGAGCAGGTCGTCGCGCATCAGATTCCGGTGAACTGCGGGTCGCCGGACATGATCTCGCAGTATGGCCAGCGATGTCCGGGGCGCGGCATCACGTTGCGGATCAATCCGGGCTTTGGGCATGGCCACAGTCAAAAGACCAACACGGGCGGGCAGCAGTCGAAGCACGGCATTTGGCACACGCAGCTTGGCGAGTGCATCGAACGGGCGAAGAAGCACAACCTGTCGATCGCCGGGCTGCACATGCACATCGGCTCGGGGACGGACCTGGAGCACTTGAGCCAGGTGTGCGGGGCGATGGAGCAGGCGGCGCTGGCGGTCGGGCCGTCGATTCACACGATCAGCGCCGGCGGCGGACTGCCGACGCCGTATCGCGAAGGGGATCAGCGCGTCGACCTTGACGCATACTACAGCCTGTGGGAAGCGGTGCGGCACCGGCTGGCCGCGGCGTTCGGGCACAAGATCACGCTCGAAATTGAACCAGGGCGGTATCTGGTTGCCGAGAGCGGCAGCCTGATCGCGGAGATTCGCGCGGTGAAGCGGATGGGCGAGAACACGTTCTACGTGCTGGACGCGGGCTTCAACAATTTGGCTCGGCCGATTCTGTACGGCGCCTATCACCCGATGGCGATTGCCCATAAAGCGGCGACCGGCGGCCGCGACAAGCGCGACCAGGTGAAGACGCACCCGGTGATCGTCGGCGGGCCGCTGTGCGAATCGGGCGACATTTTCACGCAAGAAGACGGCGGCTTCGTGCGGAGCCGCGAACTGCCGGAAGCGACGGTCGGCGACTTCGTGGTGATCGGCGCCGCGGGCGCGTATGGCGCCGTGATGGGGAGCAATTACAACTCGAAGCCGCTGGCGGCCGAAGTGCTGGTTGAAAACGGCAGGGCGAACCTGGTGCGCGAACGGCAGGCGTTCGCGGATTTGATTCGCGGTGAGAGCATTCCGGGGTAATGACGAATGGACGAATGACGAATGAATGAGCCGTCGGTTGCGTCATTTGGAATTCGTCATTCGTCATTGAAGCAGCCATGCCGACTACTTCACTCGTGCTGACGATTCTTGCTCAGGACCGTCCCGGTCTTGTTGAGTCGATTGCGCAGATTGTTGCTGAGCATGGGGGGAATTGGATTGAGAGCCGGATGGCTCATTTGGCGGGGCATTTCGCGGGCATTCTGCGGGTGGAGGTGGACGCGGCTCAGGCGGAGGCGCTTGCATCATCGCTTCGTGGGTTGACTCAATCAGGGCTCGAACTGGTGATTCACCCGGACGCGGCGACGGCCGATTCGCGTTCACACGGCGATCAGCGGCTGGTGCATCTCGATCTGATGGGTCAGGATCGTCCGGGCATTGTGCGTGAGATTGCACGCGTGCTGGCTCGGTTGGGCGTGAATGTTGAAGAGTTGGCGACCGAATGCGCGGCGGCAGCCGAAACGGGGCATCCGGTGTTCCGTGCAGAAGCGGAGTTGCGCCTGCCGCCGGGCGTCAGCGAAGCGGATCTGCGCGTGGCGCTGGAAGCGGTGGCGGTCGACCTGATGGTGGAGATCACGCTCGCGACTAAATAGCCCGGCCATTCTGGCCGGAGTGATCTTCCGGCAGCTTCGCTGCTCGTCGAGCCAGGATGGCTCGGCTATTTATGCGTAGGCGGGTTTTGTTCCGCTCGACGGGGGTCCATTGATGCTTGCGAGCACGCGGCAGGCTTCCACCAGCATCAGCGCCGCGAGCACTAACAGCACCAAGCCGATCCAGGGCACCACATCCTGCGGCAGGGCGAAGCCGCCGCTGGCGTTGCGGAAGGCTGGCAGGGTCATCGTGGTGAGGGCCCAGGTGCTCATGACGTACATGAACACGGTTGGCAGGCCGGTGACGATCCAG
>JAICUM010000607.1 GCA_025935855.1 Pirellulales bacterium
AAAGTCTGTATAATTAGTGTTCAAATTCTAGCTCTGTATCACTTAAATTATCTGAAAGCTTCTCGGTCAGAACATATGATAAGAAATGTATCAGTAGCTTAATCTTAGAATATATCTCGATAGAGTATTGAGAATGCAGTTAATCAGTGAGTATTTATTAAGGTATCAATGGCAAATTAAGATTCGAGATTCCTTATTACGGGATATGCAAGGCAGGCGACCAATACATTTGGCGCGAAGCTGAAAGCCGCAAGACCGCATTGACCGTCGAATCGCGGCAGCAACAGTTGGCAACGTATGAAGACTGCTTTACAACAATCAACGCGAGATGGTGGGTAGATTTGAGGGACTTGATCAATGGAGACTTAAGCTGGGACGTTCAAGCCCTATGCCGGTGCGCGACTTCATTGGATCGCACGATAACTTACTACTCATTTGGGCATACCTTCTTGTACACGTCTTTAGAGTTTTAACTGAGGATTAGGAGCCGCTTAGTTGACTCCAGAAGCAAGTGCCCAAGCCCTGACATTCGCATCTTCCGACGCCGACTATCAAGCGGCGATGGACGCGATCCAAACCGCCATAGCGCACGTCAAAACGTCGCGCGAAGAGGAGCGCGTCGAGCTCGCCGCCGATCTCGACGAGCTCAGCCGCATGGCTGAAAAGCTCCGCGCCGGTCGCGTCGAGATCGCCGTCTTCGGCGAAATCAGCACCGGTAAAAGCGCCCTCATCAACGCCCTCTGCGGCGAGCAGCGGGCCAGCGTCAACGTCCGCGGCGGCTGGACCAAAGACGTCTGGCACGTCGCCTGGGAATCTGCCGGCTACTGCGTTCCCGGCTTTGAACAGTCGCAGCTTGTGCTCATCGATACGCCGGGCCTGAACGAAGTGGACGGCGCCAACCGCGCCGAGATGGCCCATGCCGCCGCCTCGCGCGCCGACCTTGTGCTGTTCGTCGTCGATTCGGACATCAACGACACCGAGTACCGCGCGCTGGTGGAACTCGCCTCAAGCAACAAGCCGCTACTACTCATCCTCAACAAAGCCGACCTTTACAGCCGCGATCAGCTCGACGACCTGCTTGGCGTCTTCCGCGGCCCGCGCTTGCAAGGCATCGTCAGCCCGGAAAACGTCGTCACCGCGCAAGCCGATCCGCGCGAGCTGCAGTACATCATCGAATCGGCCGACGGCCGCACGCGCTCCGAATGGCGCAAGCCCAAGCCGCAGGTTGAAGAAGTCCGCGGCCGCATCATCGAGCTGCTCGCCGCTGAAGGCAAAGCATTGCTCGCACTAAACGCCGCGATCTTCGCCGCCGACAAGAGCGACCGCATGGCCGCCCTCCGCGTTCGCTACCGCGAAGCCGAAGCCGCGCAGGTCATCTGGAGCTTCGCCGCCACCAAGGCCCTGGTCGTCGCCTACAATCCCGTCGCCGTCGCCGACGTGCTCGGCGGCATCGCCGTGGACGCCTCGATGGTCGTCACCCTCGGCCGCATCTACGGCATCTCGATCAGCATGAAGAACGCACGCGCGCTGGCGACGTCCATCGCCAAGTCGGCGGGACTCGTCACCGTGTTCGAAGCGCTCGTGAGCTGGGCCTCCTCGGCGTTTAAAGCGGTCACCGTCGGCTTCGGCTCGGTACTCACCCACGTGCCGCAAGGCGCCGCGGCCGGCTTCGGCTCCTACATCGTCGGCCAGGCGGCCCGATATTACTTCCAACACGGCGCCAGTTGGGGCGATCAGTCGCCCAAGCAGGTCGTCACGCAGATCCTGCAAAACACCGACAAACAGTCGGTCCTCAACCAGCTCAAGACGGAAATCCTCGGCAAATTGGCCGTCAACCGCCACGCCGCCGACCCGAAGCGATAGCCCCAGCGGCCATTACATTTATGCCGCTTAAGCGCGGCATTCCGCCCTCGGGCAATGCCGCCGCCTCCGAAATAACCGGTCAAGCGGCCTGTCACCCCCCTACTTTCCCCCAGCCACGTCCCCGGACGAAAATAGATGGGAGGCCGAGGCTCCCGCCGAGCCATGATTTGGGTACCCGGCGCTGCACGGGAGGGCGAAGCTCCTGCTGAGCCGTGCAGCGGGTACACGGCGCCGGCTCGGCAGGAGCCTCGCCCTCCCCACTCACGGCGCCGCGAACCGGAAGCGGTAAAGTTTATTCCACAGACAAGTGACCACAGCAGCGCCAGACACCATCGCCCCGGTTCATCCGGAATCACCGCACCGCGAAGACGCTGCGCACTTCGTCCGCTGGCTGCTCGCACACTTAACGCTGCAACCGCAAGAAAGCCCGCCCGACGCGCTCCTCGAACTGCCCGAAGCCGACCGCCTTGCTTTCGCCGGCCAGCAGCGCCTGCGGCTCCCACTATCCGGCCGACCGCTCGCCGGCCAGGAACCGCTCGACTGGGACAGCCGCTTCGCCCGCTGGCTCTTGGATCGCCTCGCCCGCCTCGGCCCCGCGCTGCACGCGCGTCCGCGCCGCCAGCCAATGTCCGTCACCGAAGTCACCGGCCGGCTCTTCGCCGCCTACGACGTCGAAAACGGCCAGGTCCACCTCGCCGGCTGCCAACTCACCGATCATCCCTTTCTGCGGCTCTCCTTCCCCGGCACGAACGATGACCCATCGACGCGGCATGTCTTCGTGGCGCCCGACGGCTCCTCGGTGAGCGACGACCTCATTCCGCGCCTCGGCCTCAATGAGCTTGAACCGATCACGCAACTCCCGCCACGGCTCGAAGAAGCAGCCATCCGCTCGCTCATCGCCGCCGGCCGGCGCATCGCCGCCAAGCAATCAACGGCGCGTGATCCATCGGCGGCGGTCGTCGATCCCGTCGCCGTGACCATCGCCTGGGTCCGCCACGCC
>JAICUM010000307.1 GCA_025935855.1 Pirellulales bacterium
AGGTCCGAAGCCATGACGATGAGCTTCGTGCCGCCGGCGGTCAGCACCGTACGGTCGGTATTCTCATCGCGGGCCACCGAAACTTCCGGAGCGTGCGAATCAAGATGCAACTTGCCAGTGGGCTGCTGCGAGCCCTCGGCCGCCGTGAACGCGACGGAGAGGTTCACATACGCGTCGATATTGAGCAGCTCTTCGAGTTCCTCGCGATCGATCCAGTCGTCGCTGTTTTCGTCCAGCTTGTCGCCCAGCCGAGTAAAGGCGGTGAACGCCTTTGGACTGAGATCCTGCCGCGGCGAGTAAAGGTCGTTGAGGAGGTACTCAACGCGGGCGACGTCGGTCTTCGGCTCCAGATAGATGGCGGAGTAGTGATCGTTGCCGTCAGTGCCCGAGCGTTGTGAGTTCGCTTGAGCCAGTTGCGCCTCAAGGGGCGTCAGCTCCGGCGGAGTGACCATTTCGTCGTCGTCATCGTCGAGCCGCAGCAAGCTTGCCGGAGCCTTCCGCAACTCTTCAAGCGAAAGCGTGCCGTTGCCATCGGCGTCGAACAGCGCCCACAGGCGGGAGGTGGCGCGCGGATCAGGCGCGAATGCACGGCTGCTGCGCACCGCGAAGGCCCGCACCGTGCGGCCCGCGGCGCGGCCGGCCCAAGCGGCCGCTTCGTCGCGTCCGATGTAGCCGTCTCTGTCCAGGTCGTACTCGTCGAGCCACATCTTTTTCTGTCGCGCCGTCGGCTCGGGCGCATCCGGCGTGCCTTTCTTGAGATAATCGGCGTTGTCGAACAGCTCGCTCCACGTGCGTTTGCCGTCCTTGTTTGTGTCGGCGGCTTCCAGGACTTCGTTGACTTCTGACTTCACGCCCTCCGCATAGGCGTGGCCGTCGAGCGTTAGCCGCACGTCCATGAGCAGCGGGCCACCGGGGGTAAGAATCGCGATGCGCTCGCGCTCGATCGGCTTGGGCTCGGCTGGCGTCGGCGGCTCAGGCTTCTGCTCCTTCTTCTGCTCATTGGCAGTGGAGGAGGGTTTTTCGACGGCGGCCGGCTTGTCAGTCGGCATTGCCTTGAAAGCTTGTGATTTTGCCTCAGTGGCGTTGGAGGGATTTGCAGCCGGAATCGCTTCCGCCTTTTTTTCGGCAACCACGGAGGCGTTAGTCGCCGCGGTTGGCTGATTACTAACCACCGATTGGCGGCAGCCAGTCAATGACGAAGAAAAGAAGAAGCCCGCTAAAAGCGCGAAACACGCGAAAAGAGAAACTTCAATCGCCTCTCTTTCGCGCCGTTCGCGTATTTCGCGGACAATTTTCTTCTCATTCCGGTGCATGGCTACATCGCGGTCCGCGGCTAAGACAAGATCGCGCTGATCGGCGCGCCTTCGGCGACTTTGATCGGCCGGCCGGAGGAGGTGTTGTTCTCACGCGTGGGCGGCACGCCGAGAGCCGTGCTCAGCGTGGACAACACGTCGCCGATCGCCACTTGGTTCTCCTCGACCGCCATGCCGTCAGCGCTCGTGCGGCCATAGGCCTGACCGCCCGCGATGCCGCCGCCGCCGAATACGCACGTCCACGCCGCGGGGAAATGATCGCGACCGGTGTTCTGGTTAATCTGCGGCGTCCGGCCGAACTCGCCGACCCAGAGAATGGTCGTGCTTTCAAGCAAGCCGCGCTCGTCGAGCTCCATCATCAGCGAGGCCCAGCCGGCGTCGAGCTCTTCCGACAGCCGCTTCACGCCGCGGAAGTTATCGACGTGCGTGTCCCAGCCCAGGCCGCCGCCGAGCGCGACTTCGACAAACGGCACGCCGCGCTCGATGAGCCGCCGCGCGAGCAAGCAGCCTTGGCCGAAAAGCCCCGGGCCATATTTCTTGCGGACGTCGTCCTTTTCCTCGGTGAGATCGAACGCCGAGCGAACCGCGGGCCGCATCATGCCGGCGGCTTTGCGGTACAGCGCGTTGTGAGCTTCGAACGACGGCTGAGCGCCGGCCGTTAGATACTTCTTTTCCATCGCGGTCCACAGCTTCATCCGGCGCGATGCCTGCAACTCGCTCACGCCGGGGGAAAGCTCGAGGTCGTCTAGCTTTAGCTCGGCGAAGCCGCCGTTGTTCCGCGGCGGCTGAGCCTGTGGGCCGAGGGCCTGCTGGCCGACGATGGCCGGGGCATAGCGCGGGCCGAGGAAGCCTGGGCCGAACGATGTCGGGCTGATTTGCAGTACCGGCGCCACGCTGACGTACGATGGCAGCAGCGTGGCGGCGTGCATTTCCAGCTCTTTGGACAGCGTGCAGGCAATCGACGGGTACGCCACTTCGCCTTGCGGCGGATGGCCTGTGCGCACCAGGTGCGTGCCGCGCTCGTGATCCCCTTCCTTCGTGCTGAGCGAGCGGACGACGGCGAGCTTATCCGCCAATGCCGCGAGCTTCGGCATGTGTTCGCTAAATCGCAGCCCCGGCGCCTTGGTTTGAACCTCTTTGAACTCCCCGCCATTGGCGTGGCCGGGCTTCATGTCGAACGTATCCATCTGGCTCGGGCCGCCGCTCATCCACAACAGGATGCACTGACCTTTGCGCAGCGGACTAGCGGCGACGTTGGCGGCGAACGCCGGCAGCCACCGGGCGCACGTCGTGCCCAGCATGCCAAAGCCAAGCTGAGCGAGCATGTCACGGCGAGTGGGCATGAAGGTGTTCATGGTTACGATTCAAATTCGAGTGGCAGACAGGGCTAGCAGAAGGCACACTTGCCACCGGGCCCGAACCGTCAACCACGCAGACGTGGTGCCCGCGGTCCGGCTAGTGGTAGCATGCTTCCTAGGTCATTCGGTTAGTGGTTGAAGGCAAATTCAGTGCTGTTGAGTAGCGCCCAGAACATGTCGCTCAGCGCACGCTGATGGTCGTCCGACGATTTGCATTCAGCGAGCGTTTCTCTGAACAGCTTGCGCTCACCCTCGTCTGGCGTACGGGCGAGCGTGGCGAGGAACAGCGATTCCACTCGCTGGGCGTCGGTCATGAACGGCGCCTCGAGGGCGCCGAGCAGACTGCTCGTGTCCGGCGCGGTGACGCCGGACACGGTCTTGCCGTTCATGAGCATCAGCGCTTGCAGCGTGCCGGCGCGGTATTCGGTCGCCTCGCCTGGCGGCGGCCGCATGCGACGGGCGAACTCGATGCGGAGCGGATCACCGTCAAGACTGCTGGCTGGCTGGCCGATCGGTCCGGTCATGGCTGCGTTGCCGGCGTTCGCTTCTGGGGCGAGTAGCAGAAAACTGTCGTACAGTTGCTCGGGCGTCAGCGGCTTGGCGAGCATTGAGGCGAAGAGGTCGGGATCGCGCTGGGCGTCTCCCTCTGCGCTCACTTTCAGTTGGTAGGCTTGTGTGTTCGCCAATACCCGCCAGAGCGATTGCAGATCGAAACCTGAGTGGACGAAGTATTCGGCCAGCTCGTCCAACAGCTTGACGTTGGCCGGCGGCGCGCCGTGGTCGATGTTATCGAGCGATGCGACGAGCGGGCGACCAAACAAGTGCGACCACGCCCAATTCACCGCGGCTCGCGAGAAATAATGGTTGTCGCGCGACGTGAGCCAGAATACCAGTTGCGTGCGCCGCGATGTGCCGTCGCCGTCAGCCGCCGATTTGCCGCGCGGATACTTGGGCGGGACGGTTTCCTCAGAGTTTGGCAGATGGACTTCGCCGATGTCGGAATCCACCAGCCGGTAGGCCACCATTTGCATGCCGCGGTTTTGCGGCGTCTTCACCCGCGCGAAAAACGCGGCGAACGACCAGAAGTCGCGCTGCGACCAATCGGCGAAGGGATGGTCGTGGCACTGCGCGCACTGCAGCTTTACCCCGAGAAACAACTCGGCTGCGCTGGCGGCCATCTTTTCCGGCGCCACGTCGTGCGTCTGAAAGTAGAGAGCCGGGCCAATCTCATCGCCGCCATTGGTGAGCAGCAAGCCGCCGACGAGATTGTCGTAACGCAGGTTCTTGGCGAAGCGCGTGCGCAGCCACTTCTGCAGCGCGGCCGCCTCACGGGCGCGCGACGGGTCAGGCTCCTGCGGGATGATCCGATTGCGCCAGGTCGTGGCCATGTGCGTCGCATACCGCGGGGAGGCCAGCAGGCGGTCGATCAGTTTCTTTCGCTTCGCGGGATCTTTGTCAGCGAGAAACTGGCGAACCTCCGCGGCTCGCGGAATGACGCCGATGAAATCAAGGCTCGCCCGGCGCAGAAACTCGGTGTCGCTCGACGTCGCGGTCGGTTCGATTTTCTCGGTGGCCCAGCGCTCGGCGAGCAACTGGTCCACGTGCTCAGTCATCTCGCCGCTGGACGGCTTGCCATCGGCGGCGTTGGCAGCCCCGCCGGTGAGGGCTAACGCCAGCAGCACTGGAGCGCCGGTTTGGAGGACTGCCTGAAAATAAGAAAAGGATCGCATCGGGAGCTCGGCGACCGGAAAACTGGCGACTCGCGCTGACGCTACGAGCCAGTATAGGGGATTCGGGGTTTCAAATACTAATCGACCTTCCAAAATGGCCCGCACGGCGGAATTCCAGCAGCTCTCAACCACCGATTCGCTGGTTCATGCCGAGGCTTGGCGGCGGCGCCTCGCGGCAGGCCAAACGGCCCACGGCGGTGGGCGTACGAGCGGACATTTTGACGGGAAACGCCGCAGGTATAGTGGTTTTCCGCGGAAATCGGACCCCAATGGTCCACAAAAATCCAGCCCGGATCTTTTGCACATTTTGCCAAGTCTGCCTACAATCGGGGGACACCTCAGGGTTGCACAAAACCGCCGCGATCCGGCGCCCTCGTCGAGCAGGCATTTTTAGATTCTGGAGATCGACCTAATGAGCAGGACTTCGCGACGCTTTTTCTCGGCTGGCGCCGCTGCGCTCGCCCTTGCCCTCACGGGCCTCGTCTACTCGACCACCGTCCACGCCGCCTCGATTTCTTACGGCAACTTTGGGCCAGTCGGCCCCGGCGTGAGCTTTCTCAATGTTCTCGAAGCTTCGGGAACCGATCCGGTCCCGCTATATGGACCGCCCACCGCTTTTGCCACGGGCTTGGATTTCAATCCTGTTGGCTTCACGGCCTCAGGCGCCGGCGGCACGGCCGACATCACTGACGGACAGTTGAACTTCACCATCATGAGCCCTGGCGGCGTGAAGTTCGTGAACCTCGCCGAGTCGGGGAACTACAGCCTCACGGGCGTCGGTACGCCGGCCACGCAGGTGATTGCCGGCGCGATTATCCGGGCGACCGTTACGCAGATTAACGGGGTGAACGTCGCGCCGATCGTGCTGTTCGCCAACACGGTTTCCTCGAACTTCAATCTGGTCGCCAATCCCGGGGTGCTGCAGCCGTGGGCGCTGGGCACGAACTACAACGTAGGGGGCTTGCTGTCGGTACTCGGTTACAATGCCACACAGAAGGCGACCAAGGTTGACATCTCGATCGACAATCAGTTGATCGCGATCAGCGAGCCGCTCTCGTCCGCGTCGATCAGCAAGACGGACTTCAATCTGACCGTGACGCCGCAAGTGCCGGAGCCGGCGACGCTGTCTCTGGCCGGGCTGGCGCTTTGCGGCGTTGCCGCCCTGCGGCGCAGGAACGCCTAACCGTAGGTCCCTTCTGCCGGGAGGGACCTCGCGACTTGGCACGCTTTCTCAATCGCTCAGGTCCCGCTCGGCAAGCGGGACCTACTTTTTTGCGCTACTCTTTATAGCGGGAAGTCGAACTTGTTCTCGCCGTCGGGCTTCACGGTGGCTTTCAGCTGGCTTGACTGCGCGGAGGCGTACTTCGGCGGAAGGACATTCTTCGGCGGGGACGTGGGCGACTGAATTCCTCCGGGGAACTCCAGCTTGGTGACGGTGACGACGTATTCTCCGGCGGGCAGGCCTTGCCGGGTCGTCTTGCCGCGGTCGAGAACCACCGACATCGTGTAATGGCCTTCAGCGTCGGTGCGAGTCTGTCCGCCAAGAGCTGAGCCGGTCTTCGAGTCGGCCGGCGCCTGGCCCGCATTAGCGAA
>JAICUM010000638.1 GCA_025935855.1 Pirellulales bacterium
CGCCGCTCTGATTGACGCCGTTGACCAGCAGCTTCAAGACAAGTTCATCTCGCCCAACGGCGGTTTGTTCCCAACGATCATGGGCAATTCGCGCTTACGAGCGCAAATGTTGCAAGAGCTCAATCGCTACGCCCGGCAGGCCGTCGAGCAATTCGCCTCCCGCCCCGAGATGGCGCGGGCTGCCATAACCGGTGAAAAGAAAACTGCCGGCCACGCGGCGGTTTTGGCCGAACATAAATCGCCATTGCTCGAGCACGGCGGCTCCTATCGAACCCTGGCCGTGCTGCCAGGCCACGCCCAATCAGACGCCGACACTTCATTTGCCAACGCGACCATCGTTTCGGCCAACGGCAATAACGTCGTCACGTGCCAAGAGGCGTGGGACCTGCCGCTGACGAGCATCGCCATGGACATCATTCAGCGGAGGCGAGATTACGCCGACTTCGCCGCCCGCGTCGCCTCGCGCAGCGACGTCCATTGGACGCCGCTCAACGTGCCGACGGTTCAGTTTCCGATTGTCGTACCCACAGACGCGTTCGCCGCCGCCATGCCCATGGCGACGCAAGTCTTATAAAGAGCACCAACATGCTAGCCCCGACCATCAAGAAAGCCGCCGACGCGACCTGGCTGCTCAGCGGCCAGCTAACCGCCGACCAGCCGGTGCGCAGCATCGCGGTGAGCAGCTCGCCCTTCATCGTGGGCCGGCATGCTCATGCCGCGCTGACGATTCCCTGCGCCACGGTCTCCGGCACGCATGCCGAGCTGCGCTTGGAGGACGGACAGTTGTGGGTCAAGGATCTCGGCAGCACGAACGGCACGTTCGTCAACGGCGCTCGCCTGGACGGCGAAAGCGTCGTCCGTAGCGGCGACCTGCTGCAATTCGCCGAAGTCGTGTTCCGGGTCGGCCTCGATCGCGGCCAAGTCGATGCGAAGACGATGGCGGGCGATTCATCCGATCGAGCGCTCGCCCTGATCCAATTCGACAAGCTGATTTCCGAGCGCGCCGTCCTGCCCCACTTCCAGCCAATCGTCGATTATCGCACGATGGAAGTGGTCGGCTACGAAATCCTCGGCCGCAGCCGCCTGTTCGGCTTGGGCACGCCGCACGCCATGTTCTCCGCCGCCGCGGTGCTGGACCTGGAGTCGGAGCTCAGCCGTATGATGCGCACAGAGGGCATGTACTGCGCCGCCTCGCTGCCCGGCGAGCCGCTGCTGTTCGTGAACACGCACCCCAGCGAGCTGAACGAACAGGGCGTGCTCGAGTTTTCGTTGCGCGAGCTGCGCGAACTGGCGCCGCAATCGCGGATCGTGTTGGAAATCCACGAAGCCGCCGTCACCAGCGTCAAGCAAATGTGCGAGATCCGCGCTCTGCTCAACGAGCTGAGCATGGGCCTGGCCTACGACGACTTCGGCGCCGGTCAGGCCCGCATCGTCGAGCTCGGCGAAGCCCCGCCGGATTATCTGAAGTTCGACATCGAGCTGATCCGTGACATCGACCACGCATCGTCCGAGCGTAAGCGGATGCTCGCCAGCCTTGTGAACATTGTCGGCGACCTGGGCATTGCCAGCCTCGCCGAAGGCGTCGAAACCCAGGCCGAACACGAAGCGTGCCGCGACATGGGCTTTAACTTTGCCCAGGGCTTTTACTACGGCAAGCCGGCGCTGGCCAGCGTCTTCACGGCTAAGAAGTAGTCGCGGTTACCGGCGTCGAATGCCGGATGGCAATTGTACCGCCAGGTAGTTGCACTTCTTGAGTCAAGCGGCGACTGATTCTTGCAGTACGGCGTCATCCGTGCCCCGCGGCCAACCGCCGGCCATGGCGGTCGAACGCTTCGTTATTGACCCGGCAAATTCCTGTCCGCTCCGGGCTGGCATTGGCCCTTGGTATAACGGAGAATGACGCTTGGGCGGTTCGAGTTCTCAGGGCCCTGCCTCCTGCCCACGTTGGGCGCCAACTATTCTCTTTCGGAGACTTCGCAATGCTTCGCAGGCAGTTCTTGGGGACGACGGTTGGCGCCGGTGCGGCCGCGGCGGCGAGCATGGTGTGGTCCAGCCGCACAGCCCGAGCGGCGGCCGCCGACGACATCCGCGTCGCCGTCATCGGCTTCAACAGCCGCGGCCAGAGCCATCTCAAGGATTTGGGCAAGCACGTCGTCGCCCTCTGCGATGTAGATGCTCATGTCCTCAGTAAGTCCGCCGACAAGCTCGCCGAGAACGGCCAGAAGGTCGATAAGTTCACCGACTTCCGAAAGCTGCTCGAACAAAAGAACATCGACGCCGTCTCCGTTGCCACGCCAAACCACACGCATGCACTCATCGCCGTGCTCGCCGCTCAGGCCGGCAAGGACGTGTATCTCGAGAAGCCTGTTTCCCACAATGTCTGGGAAGGCCGGCAGATCGTCGCCGCGGCGAAGCGCTATGGCCGCATCATCCAAACCGGCACGCAATCCCGTTCCAGCGACGGACTGAGAGACGCGGCCGCCTGGGTCCAGGCAGGCAACCTCGGCGCCATCAAGTACGCGCTGGGCACCTGCTACAAACGCCGCCCCTCCATCGGCAAGCAAACCCGCCCGCTGCAAATCCCCAGCTTCATCGATCGCGACTTGTGGATCGCCGGCGCCAAGGATCAGCCCATCTACCGGCCGGAGAAGAACTCCCAAGGCGGCATC
>JAICUM010000091.1 GCA_025935855.1 Pirellulales bacterium
GAAGATAACCACCGCGCCCGGCCGCCGGTCCGCGACGCCGCGCAGGTAATCAATCGAATCCTGCGGCGGAGCAAACGGAATCGTGTACCGCAGCCGCTCGCTTCCCGGCAGGACCTTCAGGATGTAGCCGTCGTCCTCGGTCACGTAATAACCGTCGAGCTGCTCCTCGCCGAGCCCCGCGTTCTTGAAGTGGAAGTCGTCGAGAATCGTGTATTCCATCCCCGAGCGGACCAGATCGCTCGTCAGCGATTGCTCCCACACGCGCTCAGGCATCCACATGCCGCGGACCTTCGCGCCGCACCGCCGCTGCAGCCAGTCGCTGTAGGCGGTGATCTGCCCGATCCGGTCCCGCGACGGAATCATCGTCAGGATCGGCTCGAAGAACGGCCCGCCGACGATTTCAATCCGCCCCGCGGCCACCAACCCGCCCAGCCGGTCCACATATTCCGGATGCCGCGCATCGAGCCACTCCATGAGCGAGCCGCTCGTGTGCAGCCCGATCCTGATCCCCTCGTACCGTTCAAACACATTCAGAAACGGCAGGTAACTATCCTGATACGCCTGCTCGAACACGCCGTCAAAGTTGCCGATCGGCTGATGGTTATGCAGAACAAGCACAAGGCGCAAAGGCTGAGTCATGGCGAGGCAATTCTTCTTGAACGGCGTGTCGAGTTGATCCCCCTCCCTCGAAGGGAGGGGCCAGGGGAGGGATTCACGACGGCTCAACTCACTTGGACAGCGACTTGAGTTCGAGTTTCCCCTCACCTAACCTCTCCCCAAAGGGGAGAGGGACGTTCCATATTTGCGGGTTTTGCGAGGCGAGACTAGCGGCGCCGGCGTCGGCTGGTGCAAATCGCGGAAGGTTTGCCGTCGCCTGCCCCGCGATAAGCCGCACAAGCCCGCGCGGCTACTGAATCGCCCCAGTTTACTGAATCGGCGCGTTTTCACACGCTGGTTGACATGAAGTGACGGAAAACCTTCCGCCTTCAGTCCATCCCAATCAGGTCCCGCAACCTGTACCGATAACGCCGAGCATGGGAGGGCGAAGCTCCTGCTGAGCCGCCGCCGGGGCGCCCGCTTCAAGGCTCAGCTGGAGCTTCGCCCTCCCGACGAATCGTCCCCACGCGAATCACTCCACCGCCAGCGGCCCGCGCGCTGCCGTCCGCTCATACAAATCCGCATACCGCTCCGCGCTATGCCGCCAAGACCAGTCCTGCCGCATCCCGGTCTCAACGAGCTGATTCCAAACCGCCTTCTCGCGAACGGCGCGGCACGCCCGGTCCAGCGCCTCCGCCAGCGCCTGCGACGTGTATTCCTCGAACGAGAACCCCGTCGCCGTGCCGTCATCCAGCGTCTGCCGCGTCGCGTTCACCACCGTATCGCGCAAGCCCCCCGTCGCGCGCACCACCGGCACGGTCCCGTACTTCAGACTGTAAAGCTGATTCAACCCGCACGGCTCATACTGGCTCGGCATGACAAAAATATCCGCCCCCGCCTCGATCCGATGGGCCAGCTCATCGGAAAACTCCAGCCGGACCGCCACGCGGTCAGGGAACTCCTTCGCCAGCGACCCCAGCGCCTCGTGATACTTTGGCTCCCCCGTCCCCAGAATCACCCACTGCGCGTCCACCCGCTCCGCCCAGTGCCGCATCACGCGGGTGATCAGATCAAATCCCTTCTGGTCCGCCAGCCGACTGATCGCCGCCAACATCGGCACGTCCGCCTGCACCGGCAGATCCACCAGCCGCTGCAGCTCGCGCTTGCACGCCGCCTTGCCGGCCGGATAAGTGTGCTCGTCGTAACAGTTCCCTTCCAAGTACCGATCCGCCGCCGGATTCCACTCGTTGTAATCCACGCCGTTGATGATCCCCGACAGATCGCCCACGCGATTCTGCAGAATCCCCTCGAAGCCGCAGCTCAAGGGCGGGCTGAGAATCTCCCGCGCATAGCTTGGGCTCACCGTGGTGATCGCATCCGCAAACGCCACCCCCGTCTTCAGGAAGCTCAAGTTCCCGTAGAACTCCATCTGCCGCCAGTTGAAGTACTTCCAGTCCAGCCCCGTCAGCGCCATGTCCCAGTGCCAGAAGTTGCCCTGGTACGCCAGGTTGTGAATCGTCAGCACGCTTGTCAGCCCGCGCCACGGCTCCAGCCGGCCATAAAGCGTCTTCAAATACGCCGGCACGAGCCCCGCACACCAATCGTGGCAATGCACCACATCCACTGGCAGCCCCAGCCGCGAAATCGCCTCCAGCGCCGCCCGGCAATAAAACACGAACCGCTCGCAGTTGTCCTTGTAATCCTCGCCGTGCTCGCGATACGGCTGCGGCCGGTCGTAGTACTCCGGCTGCTCGATCAAGATCACCGGCACGTCAGAGTCCGGCAGCGTGCTCCGCAGGTACTGCCCGCGAACCATCTTCTGCCCGATCGGCACATCGACGCTCACCCCCGTCGGCTCGATCGGCATCCCCGACAGCTTCACCTGCCGAAACGCGGGGAGCACCACCACCGGCCGATGCCCCAGCTTCGCCAGCTCCCGCGGTAGCGCGCCACACACGTCGCCCAAGCCACCCGTCTTACTAAACGGCGCCGCCTCACTCGTCGCGAAAAGAATGTTCAATAGTAGTCACTCACCGTTAGGCCGTTTAGCCGCGACCCGCTAGGGGAGCGCGGGGTGCCACTGGCATTTTGCCAGTGCAGAATTGGGTACTCGCTCAGCAGTTCCCACTGGCAAAATGCCAGTGGCGCCCTAAGTTTGAGGCGCGTGCCCGACACTCGTCATTCGTCATTCGTGGATTCGTCATTTCTACAGGACCTTCCCGATGCACTCTGCAACGCGGTCGATGTTGCAAGACGTCAGCCCCGCGACATTAATCCGCCCCGAGCCGACGACGTAAATCGCATACTCATCCCGCAGCCGCTCCACCTGCGGCTTCGTCAGCCCCGAGAACGAAAACATCCCGCGCTGCCGCTGAATGAACGAGTAATCCCCCGGCACGCCGTGGTCCTTGAGCGCCTTCACCAGCTCGCTCCGCATCCCGTTGATGCGGTTCCGCATCGTCGCCACCTCGCCCTCCCACTGCTTCCGCAAGCTCTCGTCGCCCAAGATCGTCGCCACCACCTCAGCCCCGTGCCCCGGCGGATTCGAGTAGTTCGACCGCACCACCTTGTTGATCTGCGACTGCACGCTCTCCGCCGCCTCGGCCGACGGCGCCACCGCGAACAGCGCCCCCACGCGCTCCCGGTACAAGCTGAAGTTCTTCGAGAACGAGCTGCACACCAGCATCTCGGCGCCCGGACGCACAAACGCTTTCAGCCCCGCGGTATCCTCTTCAATCCCGTCGGCAAACCCCTGATACGCGAAGTCCAACAGCGGCAGCACGCCGCGCGCGTACACCGCATTCGCGATCTTCTTCCACTGCTCGGGCGTCGGATCAATCCCCGTCGGATTGTGGCAGCACCCATGCAGCAGAATCACATCCCCTGCTTGCATCTTCCCGACATCCGCGAGCATCCCCTCCAGGTTCAGCGCGTTGGTCTTCGCGTCGAAGTATGCATACGACTTCGTCGGCACGCCCGCCGCCGCGAAAATCTGCGGATGATTCGGCCAAGTCGGCTCGCTCATCCACACCGTGGCCTGCGGAAAATTCGCGTGAATAAAATCCGCCGCCACGCGCAGCGCCCCTGTCCCGCCCGGCGTCTGCGCCCAAGCCACCCGCTTGCGGCTTAGCGGCTCCGCCTCCGCCCCAAACGCCAGCTCCGCCACCGCCCGGCAATAATCCGCCAGCCCCGAGATCGGCAAATACGACTTCGTCGTCGGCGCCGCCGCCAACCGCCGTTCCGCCTCCTTCACGCACTCCAACAGCGGCGTCTTGCCGTTCTCATCCTGATAAACCCCCACGCTCAGATTAATCTTCTCCGCGCGCGGGTCCGCCTTAAACGCCTCAGTCAACCCCAGAATCGCATCCTTCGGCGCCGCCTCAACCTTCTCAAACATCCGCTACCTCTTCTCGTAAGACCGCGGAAATTGTCCGCAGATGTCACAGATGATCGCAGATGAAGAAAACCCTTGATCTCTTCTTATCTGCGTTCATCTGCGCCATCTGCGGATAAATCCGTCTCGTTAAAGATCCGCCACAGCGTTGACCCCATTCATCTGCGCATGCGACAATGATAAGTCCCGCCCAAGCCCCTTCCAACCCATGCCAATGACCACGCCCACCGCCGAAAGGATCGGACTTTGGCTCATCGGCGCCCGCGGCGGGGTGGCCATCTGCACCATCGCCGGCCTCGTCGCCCATCGCCTCGGCCTCGCCGACGGCACGGGCCTCGTCAGCGAGCTGCCGCAATTCGCCCGCCTGCCGCTGCCTAAGTGGGATAACATCGTCGTTGGCGGCCACGAGATTCGCAGCGTCTCGATGGCCGACGAGCTGGAGCGCCTCCACCGCCAAAGCCGCGTCCTCTCGCCGGAGCTCGTGCGGGAGTGCCGCCCCGAGTTCGATTCGATCGACGCCGAAATCCGCCCCGGCACGCTCTGGAACGTCGGCCAAAGCATCACCGCGCTCGCCGATTTGCCCGAGCCCCGCGCTGCCGACGAGCAGCTTCCCCACGGCATCATCCGCCGCCTGCAGCACGACCTCACGGACTTTCAGAAACGTCACGCCCTCAGCACCGTCGTCGTCGTGAACGTCTCCTCCACCGAGCCGCTCCCGACCGAACGCGCCTGGCCCGCCACTTGGTCCGCCGCCGAGCAATCGCTCGAGCTCGCCGACTGCCCGCTCCCCGCTAGCACGCTCTACGCCATCGCCGCCCTGGACCTCGGCTTCCCCTACGTCAACTTCACCCCCTCGCTCGGCGCCTCGCCCCCCGGCATCGAGGAGCTCGCCCGCACTCGCGGAACCTGTCACGCCGGCCGCGACGGAAAAACCGGCGAGACGCTCCTCAAGAGCGTGCTCGCCCCCATGTTCGCCGCCCGCCACCTGGAGGTCATGAGCTGGGTCGGCCACAACATCTTCGGCAACCTCGACGCCACCGTCCTCGACGACCCCGCGAACAAATCCGCCAAGCTGCAAAGCAAGGACCGCCTCGTGGCCGACATCCTCGGCTACGCCCCGCAAACGCTCATCTCGATCGAGCAAATCACCAGCCTCGGCGACTGGAAAACTGCCTGGGACCACATCCACTTCCGCGGCTTCCTCGACACGCCGATGACCATGCAATTCACCTGGCAAGGCTGCGACTCGCTGCTGGCCGCTCCGCTGGTAATCGACCTCGCCCGCTTCACCGCGCTGGCCCGCCGGCGCGGCGAAACCGGCGTCCTCACCTTCCTCGCCAGCTTCTTCAAAAGTCCCCACGGCGAAGCGCCCGCCGCCTTCGCCGACCAATTCCGCGCCCTCGAATCCTGGGCCGCCGCAGCCAACCAATCCCAGCCGCGCAGCGGCGAAAGCGCCTAGCCGTGGGCGTAAGCCCACGGTCGCGTCGGCCGAAATGTCGGCCAGCCGCGCAGCGGCGACACATTCGCCTAAATGTCGCCGCTACGCGGCTTCCCACCGAACCATCTGTCTTCCGTGGGCTAACGCCCACGGCTAGGCGCTGCCGCCGCATTGCGGCTGAAATGTTTGCGACCCCGTGTCCAGACCTGCGGGCGACCAGTCGGCAAGAACGTCTCCCGATCGCCGTGGCCGACAGTGCTCGTGCTTCATTTGCAGCGCCGCGTCCACATCGCGCACCAAAAATCTTTTCCGAATATCCAATTTTCCCACGATTCGCCTTGACGCGCTTGCGCGTTAATTGCTTCAATGCGCGCACAGTTAGCGGCAACTCCTGCGAGACAAGATCAATTCAATCCCCCTCCCTTGAAGGGAGGGACTAGGGGAGGGACTGAGCGACCGTCGCGATTGAGAGAACTGTGCAGTGCCACAGGAGCCTCAACACACGACCTTTGTCGCGCCAAATTGAATCGCTCCTTGACAATGTCCCGCTCGACAGCCGCTCGTCTTCATCCTTCACCCGACGAACAGCCGATTCATTCTTCACCAGAGCCGCTTCATTTTTAGTTCATCATTCGGCAGCGCCGCCTCCTTCATCAGTGGCCGTCGCCGCCGTCGGGCCGCCTCAGCGGGATTCTCACGGATTGAGTTTTCAACGTCAGACTTTCAGGAGACTTCCAGTGCCAGCTTCGGGTGCATCTAGCTCCCGCTGCGCACCTTCGATGAAGTATTAAGTACGGCCTTGCCTCCTTTTCTTGTCGCGCCCGAGGAGGAGGGCTACCTATGAACACCCGGGCGCCATCAGGCAAGGAGCCACACAATGGCCAAGAAGAAAGCTGCTCGTAAGGCGGCCAAGAAGAGCCCCAAGAAGAAGGCGACCGCCAAGCGCGCCGCCAAGAAGAGCCCCAAGAAGAAGGCCGGCGCCAAGAAGGCGACCAAGAGCCCGAAGAAGAAGGCCGGCCGTCGCAAGACTGCCACGCCAGCCGCCAAGCCGGCCACCAGCCGCCCCGCCGGTCTCTAAGCCGCGCCCGTGCGTTTGGTTGTTCACAAAAAGGCCGATCGCGCCCCAAAGCGCGATCGGCCTTTCATTTTATATAGCCCGGCCATCCTGGCCGGGCGCTCTGCCCAACTCTGCTCCCCAGCCGCAAAGCGGCGAAAGCGCCTAGCCGTGGGCGTAAGCCCACGGTAACGTCGCGCCAACATCGCCCAAGCCGCGCAGCGGCGACACATCTGCCTCCAATGTCGCCGCTACGCGGCTTCCGAGGACCCATCGCCTCCCTTCCGTGGGCTTACGCCCACGGCTAAGCGCTGCCGCCGCTCCGCGGCTCCTCTGCCAACCGCGCGTTGACCCTCCCACCCCCCACTGATACCCTAATTTCGTCCCCCACGGCGCGAGCGCCGCCGCTTTTCCACCCACGTTCCCAACGCTGACCCCACCTCCCGCCTTGCCCGCTTCCCAAAAATCCGAGAGCCCGTCCGACCCGCCGGCGCCCACGCCACGCTTCCAAGACCTCGGCCTCTCCGACACCATGCTCGCGGCGCTCGAAAGCGTCGCCTACGAAACGCCCACCCCCGTTCAGGCCGGCATCATCCCCATCGCCCTGGCCGGCAAGGACGTCCTCGGCCAGGCCCGCACCGGCACCGGCAAGACGGCCGCCTTCGCCATCCCGATTCTCGAAAAGCTCAACCAGGCCTCCCGCGGCCACCAACCGCGCGCCCTGGTGCTCGTCCCCACCCGCGAGCTCGCCGTCCAGGTTCGCGACGAAATCGAACGCCTCGCCCACGGCCGAAAGATCCACGCCACCGCCATCTACGGCGGCAAGCCGCTCCGCACTCAAATCGCACGCCTGCAAAAAGGCGCCGACATCGTCATCGGCACCCCGGGCCGCATCCTCGACCACCTCGGCCGCGGCACGCTGCAGCTCGACCTGCTCGAAATCGTCGTCCTCGACGAGGCCGACCGCATGCTCGACATCGGCTTCCGCCCCGACATCGAAAAAATCCTCCGCCGCTGCCCGCAACGCCGCCAGACGCTGCTCTTGAGCGCCACCGTAGCGCCGCCGATCGAGCGGCTGGCCCAGCGCTACATGCACGAGCCGGAGGTCATGGATTTTTCCCCCAAGGGAAAAACCGTCGATACGATCGAGCAGCGCTACTTCACCGTCGATGACCAGCGGAAGTTCGACCTTTTGCTGAAGCTCCTGAAGCGCGAAGAGCCGCAGCAGGCGATCGTCTTCGTCCGCACCAAGCGCGGCGCCGACAAGGTCCACCGCAAGCTCTCGCAAAAGATCAAGGGCGTCGACGTCATCCACGGGGACCTCCAGCAATCGGCCCGCGATCGCGTGATGAAAAGCTTCCGCGCCGGCGAGGCGAAAATCCTCGTCGCCACCGACGTCGTCGGCCGCGGCATCGACGTCACCGGCATCTCGCACATCATCAACTTCGACATGCCGCAGTCCTCCGATGACTACGTCCACCGCGTCGGCCGCACCGGACGCATGGGCCGCGAAGGCATCGCGTTCACATTCGTCACGCCCGAGCAAGGCATCGAGCTGACGCGGATCGAGATGCTCATTGACCGGCTCCTGGAGCGCGACGAAATCGAAGGCTTCCTCGCCGTCGCCCAAGCCGCCCCGCCCCAAGCGCCCGCCGGACCCGTCGCCTTCGGCCCAGGAATTTCGACGAAGCCCACCACACCATCGCCAGCCGAAGCCGCCGCTCCTCCCAAGCCCACCGCCCCGCCCCCGCCCGGCAAACGCGCCCCACGCCGCCACCGCCGCGCGCTCTAAGGCACTCATCACGCTCGCTCCGAAGGTCCGCCCAAGATATACTTCGAGCAGCGCTTATATTCTTTTCCTCCCTGAGGCAGACCGAGTTCGCGGTTTCGGCACATTGGCGCGCCGAGCCAAGGTGAGCAGCCTTCCGGACCAGGTTTATCAGGTCCCCGTGGAAGCACTTCAACTTCTTGAAGACGAGCAGATCAAGTATCGCCGCGCGACTGACGCCGAAGTATGCAATCCCCAGCCGCAAAGCGGCGAGAGCGCCGAGCCGTGGGCGTAAGCCCACGGTAGCGTCCGTCAAATAACGCCAAGCCGCGCAGCGGCGACATATCGAGCCTCAATGTCGCCGCGATGCGGCTTCTCCGGAAACAACTCCCGACTCCCGTGGGCTGACGCCCACGGCTGGGCGCTGCCGCCGCTCCGCGGCTGAATCCATCGCCTGGCGTCATGACGCCTCATGATCGTCGGGCGAAACCTCCGCCCAGCGTTGCCCACTGAGACGCTAACCGAGCCCGTCCTCAACTTCACTCCATCGTCCCCAACAACTCCTGCAGCGCCGCAATATCCGCCGGCTTTACCAGGTGGTGGTCAAACCCGATTTCACGCGTCCGCCGTCGGTCATCCTCTTGGCCCCAGCCGGTCAGCGCGATCAGCGTGATGTGCTGGAATTCCTGGTGCTTGCGGATTCGCCGCGCCACCTCATATCCGTCCATCTCCGGCATGCCGATATCCAAGAGCACGATGTCCGGCCGATATCGCTCCACGGCCGACAAGGCCGACGCTCCGTCGTGGACCACGTGAACTTCCGCGCCGAGATACTTCAGCAGCATCCCCAGCGTCGCCGCTGAATCGACGTTGTCATCCACGACCAAGATGCGACGGGACGGCACGCTCCTCCGCTGCTCCGCGACAGCCGCGACGCTCCCAGTCTCGCCCTGTTCCGCGGCGACAGGCAGCCGCACGATGAACTCAGCCCCCGCTCCTGGACCTTCGCTATGCACCACGATGGCCCCTTCGTGCAGCTCCACCAGACTGCGAACAAGCGTCAGCCCAATCCCCAGCCCGCCCTGCGAGCGGTTCGTCGCCCGATCGACCTGCATGAACATTTCGAACACCTTCGGCAGTACGTCCGCCGGGATGCCGATGCCCGTGTCGCGGACGGAAATCACCGCTTCCTTGTTCTCCTGCCGCGCCGTGAGCCAGATTTGCCCGCCCTCGTTCGTGTATTTCGCGGCGTTGTTGAGGAGATTCGCAAACACTTGCCCCAGCCGCACCGGGTCGCCGTTGACGACGATCCGCTCCTGCGGCAGCGAAATCGCCAGTTGAATCCGCCCCGCGTCGATCAACGGCCGGCTGGTCTCCATCGCGTGCCGCAGAACCGCCGCCAGCTCGACGGGCTCCTTCCGCAGCTCGATCTTGCCGCGCGTGATGCGCGACACCTCCATCAAGTCGTCCACCAGCCGCACCAGGTGAGCCACCTGCCGTTCCATCGTCTCGCACAACCGCGCGACGGTCGGATCGTCCGAGGCCGACAGTTGCAGAATATTCACCGAATTCCTCAGCGGCGCCAGCGGATTACGAAGCTCGTGCGCCAGCGTCGCCAAGAACTCGTCTTTCCGCCGGTCGGCCTCCTTGAGTGCCTCCTCATCCTGCATCCGCTCGGTCAGATCGCGCATCACTTTCGTGTAGCCGATCGGCGCGCCGCCCGGGTCGCGCAGCGCCGTCGTGACCCCCGACGCCCAAAAGCGGGTGCCGTCCTTGCGCTGCATCCAGCGATCGTTCCCGGCCGCCCCGGTGGACGCCGCCTCTGCCAGCTCCGCCGCCGGCACACTTTCGGCGGCATCCTCCGGAGTAAAAATCCGAGCAACGTCCAGCCCCACAAATTCCGCCTCTTCGTAGCCCAGCACGCGCCGCACGCCCTCGTTCCAGCTCGTCACGCGTCCCTCGAGGTCCATCATGAAGATGGCGTAGTCCTTCACCTGCTCGACCAGAATGCGAAACCGCTGCTCGCTTTCCGCCAGCTCCCGGGCCGTCCGCTCGCGTGCACGAATCAGATCGCGCGCCTGGAACTGCCGCCGTCGCGCCCGCAGCGCCCCTTGCGCAGCGGTAACCAGCGCATTCACACGCGTCGGCCGCTCCAGCAAAGTCACGTTTCCCAGATGCTTCACCGCCTCGGACACCGACGGAGATTCCGAGCCCGTGTGCGTAATCAGAATTACCGGCAGGTCGGACCACGCCGGTTGCCCGTGCAAAAAATTTACCAGCGGCCGGACGTCGTCTCGAATGAACGCCTCTTCCGCCATGATCAGCCCGCCAACGCCCCGTTCCATCTCCTGGACCATGCCCGCGACATTGGGACAAACAATGCAGGCGATGCTCCGTGCCGCCAGCATGTCGCAGGTCAACTGCGAATCCCGGCTCGTCGGGCCATATACCAGAATGCGCAAATCCAGCTCTGTCGGCATCGTCCTAAGCCCCTCGCTTCCCATCCTGCTGGCGGTCAGACGCCTTCTCCACCGTGGGCACCCCAGTGAGCACGCCACGAAAGTCACGCAGCGGCCCGCCAATCTCGATGCGACCTTTGTCCATGTGAAATTCGCGAATGGTGCGCTCATGCGCACTGCCGCGCTTCTTGACGACGGAAATCGCCTGGTGCACCTCGCCCGACGCTTCGTAATACCGCATCAGGATCACCGCGTCCGCCAGGTACGTCGCATCCACCGGGCTGATCATTTGCATCCCGATCAGTCCTTGCTGCGCCGCAATCAGCATCGTCGCCACGTTTCGCTGCCCCAGATACTTGAATAGCTCGTGAAGCTGGATGATGAGGAACCTCTCGCCAGGCATCGCATTCAAATAGCCGTTCAAGCTATCGATCACCACGATGTCCGCCTTCTTCTCGTCCACCGCCGTGCGAATGTTTTGACAAAACTCGCCGGGCGAAAGCTCGGCCGGATCGACCGGCTGAACGCAAACCATTCCCGAGTCGACGTGCCGCCTCATCGGCATCCCCAGCCCTTCGGCGCGCCCCAGGAACGTTTCGACGCTTTCGTCGAATGAAAATATCGCCGAGCGCTGACCTCGATCCGCCGCCGCGGCTGCAAATTGCGCCCCCAGGCTGGACTTTCCAGTTCCCGGCGCGCCCATGATCAAGGTGCTCGTTCCACTTTCAATGCCCCCGCCCAACAGCCCGTCGAGCGCCTCGATGCCGCTGGCCAGCCGCACCCGCTCGGTTTTGGCGCGGTGCTCCGCGGCGATTAACCGTGGATAAACCACCAGCCCGCCCCGTTCGATTTTGTAATCGTGATATCCCCCGCGATACTGCCGGCCCCGGTATTTTACCACCCGCAGCCGCCGGCGGTCGTTTCCATACTCGGGAGCTAATTGGTCCAGCAGAATCACCCCGTGCGAAATGCTCTGCACCTGCAGGTCGCGATCGGCCGACGTCATGTCATCCAGCAACAATACCGTGCAATCGCGCCCGGCGAAGTATTGCTTCAGCGCCAGGATTTGCCGCCGATACCGCAGCGGGCTCCCGGCCAGTAGCCGCAGCTCCGAGAGCGAGTCGAACACCACGCGCCGCGGTTTCAGCGCTTCCACCTTGGCTAGCACGGCTTTCGTCGTCTGGCTCAGCTCCACCTCCGAGGGGTGGAACATCGTGTATTGTTCGTCTTCTTGCAGCGAGGACTCCGCCGGAACAACCTGGTGGATGGTAATCCCCTGGAGAGTCCACCCGTGCGAAGCCGCCGTGTCCGCGATCTCTTCCTGGGATTCCGACAGCGTGACGTGCAGGACAGGCTCGCCCCGCCGAGCCCCCTCCATCAGAAACTGCATCGCCAGCGTCGTCTTCC
>JAICUM010000719.1 GCA_025935855.1 Pirellulales bacterium
ATCACCTACACGGTAATGAGCAAGCGGAAGCTCTTGCAGCTCGTGCAGGAAAAGCACGTTGCGGGGTGGGACGATCCACGGATGCTCACCATTCGCGGCTTGCGGCGGCGCGGGTACACGGCCGAAGCGATTCAGGCGTTCTGCGAGCGGATCGGCGTCGCCAAGTTCAACAGCACGATCGACATGGCGTGGCTTGAAGATGCGATTCGCAATGACCTCAACGAACGGGCCGCCCGAGCAATGGCCGTCCTGCGGCCGCTCAAGGTCGTGCTCACGAATATCACCGCAGGCGAAGTCCGCCAACTCGAAGCCGCTAACCACCCCCAGCAGCCAGAAAAGGGGACGCGGCTCATTCCGCTCACGCGCGAAATCTACATCGAACAGGGCGACTTCATGGAGGAGGCCCCGAAAAAGTTCTTCCGCCTAAAGCCCGGCGGCGAGGTGCGACTCCGCTTCGCCGGCCTCATCAAATGCGACGAAGTAGTAAAAGACGCCGCCGGCCGCGTGGCGGAACTGCACTGCACCTTCGATCCGGATCATTCACGTAAGGTAAAGGGGACAATCCACTGGGTCTCCGCCCCGCAGGCGATCTCCGCCGAGGTGCGGCTCTACGACCACCTTTTCAAGACCGAGAATCCCGACGAGGCGCCAGCGGGCAGGACGTTTTTGGATAATCTGAATCCAAATTCGCTCGAGGTGCTGAAGGATGCAAAGCTGGAGCCTTCGCTAGCTCAGGTTGCGCCGGGAACTCGATTCCAGTTTGAGCGGGTGGGGTATTTTTACGTCGATCCTGTGGATTCAAAGCCGGGGAAGCCCGTGTTCAACCGCACGGCGACGCTGCGCGATAGTTGGTCTAAGGAGTCTCAGACTTAGCATGTGCTTTCTCATAAGCTTGCAAGAATTCCCTAACCTCAAGCACGCGATGCAGCATCTGACGAAATGAATCGCTCTCAGCCGAGGCGTGGCCGGGCTGGGCCAGCGATACTTCTAACATGGCAACGGCATGAGCGGACATATCCAAAGCGGTGCCTCTGGCATCATCTTTGGCATGGAAATCCGCACCCCGCTGGAGTAGCAAATCCACCAATTCAGTTGAGCCGAAAATGCCGGCGCCCATGCCTGAGGCAATCATGAACGGCGTAACGCCAAACTTTCCGCGCTGATTTGGGTCGGCGCCCGAATCCAGTAGCAGTCGAACGACAGCCAAGTTGCCCGTCCCGATGGCGACATGAAGAGGAGAGCCGTTTGCGCCGACCCTGTTGACGTCCGCGCCACCCTTCAAGAGCGCCTTGACGGTCTCGATCATGCCAGAAGATATAGCGGCGGCGAGCGGAGTCTCACCATAGAGCGGATCCGGATCATGGATATTCGCGCCGGAGGCCAATGCCTCACGAACCTCCTCGTGTAAGCCAGTGGACAGAGCCATCACGAGGGCAGTCTGGGGCTTGGTCTTCATCAGCTTCCGAATCTGCGGAAGCATTAGTTCTGCAAGAGTCTTGGGCGAATTCTCATCAGCCTGTGGCTGATCGGTCGCTTGCCCATCGGCGCTCAATGAACCGACGTATTTGACTTTCACGTCGTTTGGTTCGACCTCGCCCCGGGCGAAATCTTGGTAGTCCAGCCGAGCACGCATTGCGTCGATGCCGAGCAGCTTGGCCAGTCCTTCAAGTTTATCCTCGGCGAATACGGAGCTCTCATCGAGTGCGCTGCGCACCGATTCTAACGCGGTTCCCTTCGCCAGGAATGGTTGAAGAACTTCCGGCTTTCCTCGAAGTTTCTCTTTTGCCTCCCGTGTAGCTGGGGAAAAATAATCTGGTTTCGAGTTATACTCATCGAGCAGTCTGCCTTGCTCGTAGAGCCAATAACGAAAGATGTCGTTAGTGCATCATTTGTTCTGTAAAAGGGACGCGTAGCCTTCGCTGTAGCGAAGGGAGCGCAGCGACCGTAGCGGAAGCGAAGGTTACGCGTCGCGCGAGCGGCTTGAAAGGGGCGGGCCAAGACGGTTTCCTATTCGTTGTTCTCTAGGCAATGAAAGGAAAGACGCATGACCCGCCAGACGCAATCTACCGAACTCGATTCGATCGTCCAACTGCTCGCCGAGCA
>JAICUM010000429.1 GCA_025935855.1 Pirellulales bacterium
AGCCGATCGACTACGCCGCGAATCTGACTGAAAAGCTCGCGAAGGTCATCGAGCAAGCCTCGGCCAGCGCCAAACCTGTTCAAGTCTCGGCCGGCTTTGCCAACGAAAGCCGCGTGTCGTTCAACCGCCGCTACCACATGCGCGACGGCTCGGTTCGCTTCAATCCCGGAAACCTCAATCCAGACATTGTCCGTCCGGCGGGGCCCATCGATCCGCAGATCGGAATCGTGTCCCTTAAGTCTGCCGATGGCAAAGACCCCTTCGCCGCGCTCGTCGAATTCCCGATGCACTGCGATACCACCGGCGGAACCGAATACTCGGCCGACTATCCGCATTTCTTGGAGCAGAAGCTGCAAGAAGACTTCGGCAAGAACCTGGTCGTCCTCTTTGGCGCCGGCACGTGCGGCGACATCAATCACATCGACGTGAAGGCCAAAGCCGCCCGCAAGGCCGAAGACATCGGCCCGCTGCTGGCCGAGTCGGTCGAGCAAGCGCTGAAAGGCGACGGCCTGCAGCCAATCAAGTTGCCGCGCCTGGCCGCGAAAAGTGTGAAGGTCGAGACCACTCTCCAAAGCTTCTCGCCGAGCCAAATCGCAAAAGCTCGCCAGCAGATGGACCTCATCGAGTCGCGGGATCTGCCGTTCATGGACGCCGTCGAGGCCTGCAAAATCACGGCCCTGCAGGCGTACCCCGGCACGAAGTACCAGCTTGAAGTGCAGGCGTTCCGGCTAAGCGACGACGTGGCCATCGTCACGCTCCCCAGCGAAACCTTCGTCGAGCTCGGCCTGGCGATTAAGGCCGCCTCGCCATTCAAAACCACGATCGTGATCGAGCTGGCGAACGACTCGCTCGGCTACATTCCGACCAAAAAGGCATTTCATGAGGGCAGCTACGAAGTGACTAACTCTCGCGTCGAGGCCGGCACGGGCGAACTCCTGGCGGGCACGGCCATTAAGCTGCTCAAGGAGCTGAAATGACGCGGCTTCAATATCCCGCTCTTTCGAAGGTCGCAGTGGGGTCTCGGCGCCGAGGGGTTAGGGAAGGGATTCGCCGAGCGGGCCGGCTCTACATCTTGCTACTGATGGCGCCGCTTAGCGCAATTTCGGCGGCCGCCCCCCCGGTTAAGGCGCCCGTGGAACCGCGCGCTTCACTCGAACACTTCGCTCTTTCGCCAGATCTGAAAGTCGAGCTCGTCGCCAGCGAGCCGCAGATCATCGACCCCGTCGCCATGCGCTTCGATGAGGATGGCCGCCTGTGGGTCGTCGAAATGCGCGACTACCCGCTCGGCGCCGCCGGCGGCAACCCGGCGACCTCGCGGATTTCACTTCTCGAAGATCACGACGGCGACGGCTTCTTTGAAACCGCCGCGGTGTTCGCCGATGGTCTGCACTTCGCCACCGGCGTGCAGCCCTGGAAAGGCGGCGTGGTCGTGACGATGGCCGGCCAAGTCGCCTACATGAAGGATACTACCGGCGACAACAAGGCCGATCTCGTCGAAACCTGGTACACCGGCTTTGCCGAGCTGAATCAGCAATTGCGAGCCAACCATCCGCGCCTCGGCCTGGACAACCACATCTACGTCGCCAATGGCCTGCGCGGCGGCGTGATTCATAACAAGCGGAAGCCCGCCAGCCAGCCCGTCTCGATCAGCGGCATGGACTTCCGCTTCGACCCGCTCACCGGCGATTGCGAAGCCGTCTCCGGCGCCGGCCAGTTCGGCCTCACGTTCGACGACTACGGGAATCGCTTCGTG
Organism: Pirellulales bacterium; assembly: GCA_025935855.1. Taxonomy (GTDB): domain Bacteria; phylum Planctomycetota; class Planctomycetia; order Pirellulales; family Lacipirellulaceae; genus Lacipirellula. Next base: position 1,754 of record JAICUM010000429.1, read on the forward strand.
TGCAGCAACCGCAATCCGGCCATCCACATCGTCCTGGAGAACCGCTATCTCAAGAAGAACCCGCTCGCCGCCATCGGCGCCGTAACGCAGGACGTGGCCCGCGCCGGCGCAGAGTCGCACGTCTATCCCATCACGACCGCGTGGACCACGTCGAACCTGCACGCCGGCCAGTTCACCGCGGCGTGCGGCGTGGAAGTCTACCGTGCCCATACGCTGCCCAAGGAGTACTGCGGCAATATCTACACGTGCGAGCCGACCGGCCATCTGGTGCATCGGGAAATTATGAAGCCCAAGGGGCTCACGTTCGAATCAACTCCCGCCGAGCAGGGTAAGGAGTTTCTGGCGTCGCGCGACTCGTGGTTCTCACCCGTGAACTTGGCGGAAGGCCCGGACGGCGCGCTGTACGTCGTCGATATGTATCGCGCCGTCATCGAACACCCTGACTGGATGCCGGCGGAGCTACAGCACCGGCCGGACTTGATGGAAGGCAACGACCGCGGCCGTATCTACCGCGTCGTCGCCAAGGAAGCGAAATACGCTCGGCCACCGAAGCTGTCGGGAATGTCTTCCAGCCAGCTAGTCCAGCAGCTTCAGAATCCAAACGCCTGGCAGCGCGAAACCGCCAGCCGTTTGCTTTTACAGCGACAAGATAAAGCGATTGAGAAACCGCTTGCCGAGATGGCTCTGCACGATAAGTCGCCGCTCGCCAGACTGCACGCATTGCGATTGCGTGAAAGACTGGATTTGATGCAAACAGACGACGCCGTCACGCTTGCGGCGCTGGGCGATTCTGACCCGCATGTGGTTGAGCAAGCCATCCACGCGGCGGAATCTAAGCTCGGCGAATCGCATCAACTACAACAAGCGATTGGCAACCTCTGCCACGCGGCCGACGCCCGAGTCCGAAGCGCCGCCATGCTGGCGCTGGCCCCGCACCCAACGTTGCCGAACCACCCGGCCGGCCCCTGGGAGCTCAAAGTGCTGCTGATTGCCGCCGGAGAGCATGGCGGCGAATACCTTTCGCAGCTGCTCGCGAATCCAGGAAGCTTAAAAGGCGCCGTCGCGGATCCAAAGCGATTTATTTCGGACATCGCCAGGCTCGCCGCGGCAACGCCCGATAAAGAGCAGCATGAAAAAGCAGTCGACGCGCTGCTGACCTGCCCGGAGTTTTGCCAGGCCGGCCTCGGAACATTCCTCGCCGAGCGAATTCGCAGTGGCTCTTCCATTGAAGACATTCGCGCGAATCTTAAACCCGGCACGCGCGAACAACTGGATGAAAAGTTCGCCGCAGCGCGCCGCGACGCGGCCGATCCCAAACGATCGGATGAAGCACGTGGCGAAGCCGTTGACCTGCTGGCCGCCGCCGGTGATGCAAACGCGATCGCTGAAATCGGCGGTAATGATTCTTCGCAAACGCTTCGCCTCCGCGCCATCGCAGCGCTCGAGAGGATGAACGTGCTTGATCCGTGGCGAGGTCTGCTTGAGCGGTTTTCAGGCGACGCCCCCGCCGTTCAGCGAGCCGTGCTGGACGGTGTGTTGGCCCGCGGCGATCGTACTTCCTTGCTGCTGGACGAGGTCGCGGCCGGAAACATTAAGCCGTCCGCACTCGACGCGGCGCACGTCACGCAGCTCCTAAAGAATCGCGACGCCTCGATTCGTGAGCGCGCCGAAAAGCTCTTCGCCGCGGCGATTCCCGCCGACCGGCAGAAGGTGCTGGCCGCCTACCAGATCGCCCTCGACATGCATGGCGACGCCCTCCGTGGCCGCGAGGTGTTTGCCAAAAACTGCGCGAGCTGCCACCGCATCGGCGAAGTGGGCGTCAGCGTTGGACCCGATATTTCCGATTCGCGCGAGCGCTCGCCGGCCCAATATTTGACGGACATCTTGCAGCCTAATCGGGCAGTGGACTCGAATTACTTCAGCTATACGGCGCTCACCGACGAAGGTCTCGCGATCACCGGCATTCTGACCGCCGAAACGTCCACGTCGATTACAATGAAAGAGGCGTCCAACAAAGTCACCACGCTCCGCCGCGACGAGGTCGAGCAGCTCCACTCGAACGGCGTCTCACTCATGCCCGAAGGCTTGGAGAAAGAAATCCCGCCGCAAGCCATGGCCGATTTGATCGCCTTCATTAAAGGATGGCGCTATCTCCCGGCCGGCGCCCCGATCGCAGCCCCGTAACAGCCTGCCGCGTCCGCTATGTCGCTCCGCATCGCCTGCTTACTCGCCGTCCTGATGAGCGCCCCCGCCGCGGCCCGCGAGGCGAAGCTCGACTACGGCCGCGACATTCGGCCGATTCTGGCCGAGAATTGCTTCCATTGCCACGGGGCCGACGCTGGCCAGCGGCAGGCGGAGCTGCGTCTCGACGTACGCGAGGTGGCGGTCGAAAAGGGCGCCATCTCGCCGGGGAAGATCGACGAGAGTTCGCTGGTTGAGCGCATTCATAGCAGCGACCCCGACGAAAAGATGCCGCCGCCCGATTCCAAGCGGCAGTTGACCGCGGAGCAAATTGAAACGCTCACCCGCTGGATCGCCGAAGGAGCGGAATACAAGCCGCACTGGGCCTTTCAGCCAGTCAGTCGACCGGAGCCGCCGCAAGTCGCTCGCCGCGATTGGGGGCACAACGACATCGACCGTTTCGTCCTGGCGAAGCTCGAGCAAAACCGCCTGGCGCCGTCGCCACGAGCGCCCATGCCCGTGCTCTTACGGCGTATCGCGCTGGACGTCATCGG
>JAICUM010000731.1 GCA_025935855.1 Pirellulales bacterium
GCTTGGCGCGGCGGGCGGCAGCGGAGATGCGGCGGGCGTACACGAGCGCTCCTTCAATTACCCTCTCCCCGCTTGCCGGTAGAGGTCGCCGTCCTCGCGGCAGCGTGGACGGCGGGTGAGGGGGAGCAGCCGTGAAGTCAGCATCTCGATAGTCCCCCTCACCCGGCTCGCTTCGCTCGCCACCCTGTCCCCGCACGCGGGGAGAGGGAAGAAGCTAGGTCGCCCGCTGGGTGTACATCTGCTCGATCGTGCCGGTCGCGAGGTCGATCTTGATGCGCGGGATCTTGTCGAGATTGGTGCCGGTGACGCGGAAGAAGCGCGCATAGTCGGGATAATCGATCGAATGAATCGTGCCGTCCTGGTAGATGCCGGCCTGACCCGGCAGCAGCCGGTATTTTTTCGCCGGCTTGAGCTTGGCGTGATTGAAGATGCTGCCGTCGTCTTCACGCTCCCACTCGGTCATGTCCGTGTACTTTGTCGCCTGGCCGTAGATCGCCCATGAGTCGCCGTGATCGTGCGGCGGCGACACTCGCGCCTTGTCATTGATGTGCGCCAGCACCTGGAAGCCGAGCGCCGGGTCTTCGTAGAGCACCTTGAGGCCTTGCGGCGCGTCGTCGCCGCAGTACTTGGCGATAAATTCAGGATTGGCGAGCAGCCGCTCCAGATTGCACCGGACCGCCTCGCGGCCTTGCGGACCGGGATCGCGCGTCAGGGTGGTGCGGCAGTCGGCAATGAACTGGGCAAGGTCGTAGGCCATAGCGTCCTCCCTTGGGACAGGTTGGCCGATTTTTGCTGAACTTTGGGCCACGCGCCAGCGGGTGAAAGAAGGCCGCCTGCGGCGGGAATAAGGAGGCAGCATTTCCAGTCTAGTCCCAGAATCGCAAAGGAGACCGCTGATGGGACACGACGAGGGCGTCAGCCGCCGCAAAGTGCTGGAGTGCATGACCTGGGCCGGAACCGGGGTGCTGTGGACCCTGTCTGGCGGGGTGCCGCTGTCGCTCGGGATTATCGATGGCGCGGTTGCCGCGCCGCGTCAGGGCTTCAGCTTCCTGCAGATCAGCGACAGTCACATCGGTTTTGAAAAGCCGGCAAACCCGAACGCGAAGGGGACGCTGGAGGAGGCGATCGAACGGGTCAAGGCGCTGAAGACCCGCCCCTCGTTCATGATTCACACCGGCGACATCTCGCATCTGTCGAAAGCGGCCGAATTTGACGATGCCGAGCGCATCATCTCGCAGGCGCGGCTCGACGTGCACTACGTGCCCGGAGAGCACGACATGGTCGATGCCGATGCCGGCAAGATTTACCGCGAGCGTTACGGCCGTGGCACCAAAGGAGCCGGCTGGTACAGCTTCGATGCCAACGGCGTGCACTTCATCGGTCTCGTCAACGTCGTCGACCTCAAGGCCGGCGGTCTCGGCAATCTCGGTAACGAGCAGCTCGAATGGCTGGAGGACGATGTGAAAGACCGTTCGGCGTCACAGCCGATCGTGGTGTTCGCGCATATTCCGCTCTGGACCGTCTATGCGGAATGGGGCTGGGGCACGCAGGACAGCGAGCAGGCACTGGGCTACCTCAAGCGGTTTGGCTCGGTCACCGTGCTCAATGGCCACATCCACCAGGTGATGCAGAAGGTCGAGGGCAACATCACCTTCCATACCGCGCGCTCCACCGCGTTTCCGCAGCCGGCGCCTGGCACCGCGAAGTCACCGGGGCCAATCAAGGTGCCGGAGGAACGGCTGCGCACCATGCTCGGCATCGCCAGCGTCACCGTGAAGCAGAACGAGCAGCGGCTGGCGATCGTCGACACGCCGCTGAAAGCGTGAGTGCGTCACATGCTGGCCATGACGCGAGTTGTTCTCGCCGCAATGATTGTCGCTGCGCCGTTCATCACACCGGCATATGCCGACAATGCCGCGGTGAAGATCAGCAACTTCACCTTCGAGCCGAAGGAGCTGCACATCAAGGCCGGCACCAAGGTGACGTGGACGAACGAAGACGACATTCCGCACACCGTCGTTTCACCACCTCA
>JAICUM010000451.1 GCA_025935855.1 Pirellulales bacterium
CGAGCGCATGATGATCAGATCGAAGTAGCTGGAGAACATGCGGATCGAATCGAACCGCGTTTCGCCCTTGGTTTCCGACGAGGTCGAGGGATCGCGGACTTCATTGCACGTGATGCCGAGGATTTGGCAGGCCGCCATGAAGGAGAGGAACGTGCGCGTCGAAGGCTGCGTGAAGTAGAGCATCGCTCGCTTGTGGTGCAGCAGGCTGATCAGGAAATCTTGCCCCGCACGGACCTTGGAAAGCTGGCGAATCTTGTCCGCTGTGCCCGCGAGGTCTTCGAGCAAATCGACCGAGAATTGTCGGCTGAAGAGGACGTGCCGTAGCCGTTCGTCGCGGCTAAACTCCGGCACTTTGAGCGTCAGCGGCCGGTCGATCCGCGACTGGTATTGGAGTAAATCCAGCTCGTCCTGCGTCGGCGGCGGCTGCGGTGCTCCTTCATCGTTGGCCATGTCGAGCGTTATCGCACACGGTTGCCGCAGCGGTCAAGTTCCGCCTACATAGCCGAGCCATCCTGGCTCGACGCGCTTTGCAAAGTCTTTGCGTGAGCTTCTACGACCACCCGGCCAGGATGGCCGGGCTATTTACTCCGACACGCGCCAGCGCACCTTGAATAACTGCATCATCAACAGCAGCAGCGTTGTGTTGTACACGATCGTGAAGCCGATGAAGCCGAAGAAAATGCGGAGGTCGATCCGGGCGACGTTCGTGTAATTGTCGTCGAGCGACAGCGGCAAATTGAACGCGGCCGAGAACGGGCTGAACGCTTCAAAGAATTCCACCGCCTGCTGAGCGGACGACGACGGCGCGAACGTCTGCGTGAACACCCGCGCGGCCACCGGCACCAGAAAAATCGCCGCCAAAATGAGGTAGGACGACATCAAGCTGGTGGACGATTTTCTGAAAATCGTCGAGCAAAACAGCGCCGTCATCGCGGTGGTCACCGCCGTAAGCGCAACAATCAGAAAATAGCCGCCCATCGTCAGCAAATTCGGCCAGTAGCCAACGGGCATCAAGCAGGCGAGAAACACCGGCCACATCAAAAACGACGTCAGCACGCTCGACACGCGCAGCCCCGAAAACAGCTTGCCCCACAACATTTGCCACGGCGTGATGAGCGTGGTGAGCAGTAAATCGAGCGTCGAGCGTTCGCGCTCGCTGGTAAGGCTGTCCGCCGAAAATACCGGCCCAACGAGCAGATTGAACAACAGCACATAGGCGATGTACCACGGCGCCAGCTCGCGCTTCATGAATAGGCAGACCGCCATCACCGGCAGCGCCAGGCCCATGCTGATCTGGATCACCAGGCGCAGCATGAGCGTGCCTTGGCTGAAGATTTCGCTCCGCATCTCCTTGTCGTAGATCGGATTGGCGTCGTCGGCGAGGAACGTCGTGCGCTTTGGCGGCGAGAACAGCCGGTCGGGGAACTGCTCGCGGTCGATATACAGGCCGACGGCCTCTTTGGCCTCTGTTTCCAGGTCGATCACCTGCTTGCCACCGCTGCCCAGGTCCGGCGGATGCAGGAGTCGCCGACAGACATCGACCCAAATCAATGCGCCGATCGACCCACACGCGATGGGCACCACCGTGAGCACAATGAACAGCCGCTGCGGACCAAGCTGCTCCATCGCCCGCCAGATGAGCACGCAGGCCATCGCCAGCGGCAGAATCAAAATGTACGACGCGATGACCGACGCCGTGGTGCGCGTGAAATAGCTGCTGCACCACAGACTGATCATGCCAAACAGCGCGATCGAGAACATCATGCCCAGGTACGCCGCGAGCACTTCATATGGCGACACCCCGCCCAGCGGCAGGCAGAGCATGACGATCGGCAGCGAGCAGATCATCAGCTCCAACAGCGGCGTGAGCGACGCCGCGAACTTGCCGAGGACGATCGATCCCGGCCGCAGCGGGCTGGCCAGCAGCATTTCGTAGCTTTCGCGCTCGCGCTCCCCCGTAATGGCCCCGGCGGCAAAGCTGGGGGTCATGAGCGCGACCAGCAGGTACTGGCCAAAGAAGAACAGATTGACGAGCTTGCGAGCTTCTTCCGGCTGCACGAGATCCAGCGTCTGATTCGCCGGCCACGCCGCGTACACCAGAATGCCCATTAGCGCGATGTAGGCGAATAGTAGCAAGAACCCTCGCGTCATCCGCAGGTTCACGATCAGTTCGCGCTGAAGGACGGGGTTATCTCGGAAGTACATCGCAAGTTACTTGGCAGTGTGGCAAGTTGGAAATTCGCGGGCTAGAATTGCGCAATGCTCCATTCAGCCATCACCGTCGATAGCGATGCGATCGCCGCCATCTGCCGCAGCTTTGGCGTCGCGAGGCTTTCGGCGTTTGGGTCTGCTCTACGTAAGGATTTTGACCCAGGCCGTAGCGATTTGGATTTACTCGTCGATTTTCAACCGCAGGTGCGGGCGAGTTTGTTCACGTTGGTTGATTTGGAAAATAAGTTGGCAGACTTGTTCGAGCGAAAGGTGGATTTGGTGATGTCAGGTTCACTCAGCAAATACTTTCGCGACGAAGTTCTGGCGCTGGCGGAGCCACTCTATGTCGCACCATAATCCGCTAATCCGTGTGCAGCACATGCGCGATTATGCACGCGAAGCCATCGATTTGCTCGGTTCAAAGACTTTTGAGGAACTCCAAAGGGATCGAACATTAGAGCTTGCCCTACGCACCTTGTCGAAATCGTCGGTGGGGCCTCTTCGCGAATCGGCGCCGATTTTAAACAGCTGCATCCAGACGTGCCGTGGTCGAAGGCTGCGGCAATGCGGAACAAGTTGATTCACGGATATGACATAGTCGATATCTCGATCGTATACAACACGGTGAGAGATCATCTGCCGGCGCTTTGTGAACAATTGGCGAATTTACTTGCAACAACCGACGTGAACCCGCCTCAGCTTCCGCCGCCTTTGAGTGAAGGTGCGACTTAATACTCCCTCGGCCGGACCCGCCCCAGCACGCGGCTTGGAAGGCCTTGAATCCTCAAAAACCCTTCGGCGTCGGTTTGGTCGTAGCTGCCGCCGGCTTCCATGCTGGCGATGGAAGCGTCGTACAGGCTGTTGGGGCTCGTGCGGCCTTGCACGAAGACGTTGCCTTTGTAGAAGCCGAGCGTTACCTCGCCGGTAACCGGTTTTTGCACTTCGCGCATGAAGGCCATCAGCGCGTCCATCTTCGGCACGAACCAGAAGCCGTAGTACACCATCTCGGCGACCTCTGGCGCGAGGCGGTCGCGGAGGTGGACCGTGTCGCGGTCGATGGTTAGCTGCTCTAAAGCGAGGTGAGCCGCGTAGAGGGCCGTCATGCCGGGGGCTTCGTACACGCCGCGGCTTTTCATGCCGACGAAGCGGTTCTCGACGATGTCGATCCGGCCGACGCCGTTGCGGCCGGCGAGTTTGTTCATCGTTTCGACGATGCCGAGCGGCGACTTCTTTTCGCCGTTCACGCTAAGCGGCAAGCCGCCTTCGAAACCGACTCGCACCTGTTCCACTTTGTCGGGCGCCTCTTGCGGCGAGACGGTCATGCCGAAATCGACGATTGACATGCCATCGACCGCCGGGTCTTCGAGCTTGCCGGCTTCGTAGCTGATGTGCAGGCAGTTCTCGTCGCTTGAATAAGGCTTGGAGATCGAGGCCTTCACCGGAATCTTTTTCGCCGCGCAGTAGTCGATCATCTCGGTGCGGCCGGGGAATTTGTCGCGGAACTTCTTGATCCGCCAGGGAGCAATGATCTTCACGCTGGGCTCCAGCGCCTCCGCAGCGAGTTGGAACCGGCACTGGTCGTTCCCTTTGCCGGTGGCTCCGTGAGCGAACGCATCGGCCCCGACGTCGCGGGCGACTCGCAGGCACGCTTTGGCGATGAGGGGCCGGGCGATGGATGTGCCGAGAAGATAACTTCCCTCATACTTGGCCTGCCATTGCAGGACGGGAAAGGCGAAGTCGCGGCAGAGTTCTTCCTGGGCATCGACGATCTGAGCCGATTTCGCCCCGTGTTTGCGCGCCTTGTCGAGAATCGCCTGCCGATCTTCGCAGGGCTGGCCGAGATCGACATAGACGCAGTGGACGCCCCAGCCCTCGTCCATCAGCCAGCCGAGAATGACGGATGTGTCGAGTCCGCCGGAATACGCCAGAACGCAGTTGCTCATGATGGGTCCGTGAAGCAGGAAATTGCCGATGGCCGGTTGCGGGTGGCAAACAAACGCTGTCACCAACGTACAACATGCGACCCATGACTGACAACGGA
>JAICUM010000004.1 GCA_025935855.1 Pirellulales bacterium
TCTCAGCAAGTGTAGTCATCTCGCGGAGCGAGAGGGCTACACTTGGGCTATTCCTCGGCGGCCGCGGCGCGGCTTTCAGCGCGAATGTTCAGCATTTCGACCGATAGCGAGAATGCCATCGCGAAGTAGATATACCCCCGCGGCACGTGCGTGTGCAGGCCTTCGGCGATAAGCACGACGCCAATGAGAATCAAAAACGACAGCGCCAGCATCTTCACGCTCGGGTGGTTGTTCACGAACCGCGCGATCGGCCCGCTGAACACGATCATGACGGCGATCGCGAGGAGCACGGCGCTGATCATGATGGTCAGCGGCACCCACTCCTGCTGGTAGTCGTCGGGCCGCACCATGCCGACCGCGGTGAGCACCGAGTCGAGCGAGAAGACCAGGTCGATCGCCACGATCTGGGCCAGCACCATAGCCATCGAGTGCGCCGGCTTAGGCCTGCCCTTTTGACGGGCCTCGTTCACTTGATGGCCGATTTCCCAGGTGGACTTGGCTAATAGAAATAGGCCGCCGGCTAGCAGCACCAGGTCTTTGATCGAAATGGGCGTGACCGATTGGACATCGCCGTTCGACCCGTGCTGGACGCTGTGTTGGCCGCCGGGAATGTCGAACGGCAGCTCGAAGAGAATCGTCTTGTTGAGCGTGATGACCCAGGTGATGGCCAACAACAGCGCGCAGCGCCCCAGCGCGGCGAGGCCCAGCCCCAGCTTGCGAGCCCGCGGCTGGTCCTTCGAAGGGAGCTTACCCGTGAGGATCGCCAGGAAGACGACGTTGTCGATGCCAAGAACAACTTCCAGCAGCGACAGCGTGGCCACCGCGACAAGTGAATTAAACGAGAACAGTTCGTGCATAGATATACTGATTCGCTCGCGGCAAACGTACGGATTAACAAATATCGTTTAGCCGCGACCCGCGAGGGGAGCGCTCCCCTAGCGGGTCGCGGCTAAACATTTTCGTTCAACCGAGCCCTGATCCACTCAATCGCCGAATCCGCGTTCATCCGTGTGCTATTCGTTACATCACTCAAAGTATCGCCGAGAGCTTGGCAAGAAGCGTGCCGAGCTGCTCGTCCGTGCCGACGCTGATCCGCAATCCCTCGCCCCAGCCTTCGTATTTCATGTAGCGCACCAGCACGCCGTCGTCTTTCAATCGCTGATACAGGGCGTGCGCCGATTGCTTCGAATGCCGGCACCAAACGAAGTTCGCCTGTGAATCAATACACTCAAAGCCGCGCTCGCGTAGTTCGGCCGTGAGCTTGCCGCGTGTTGCCAGGATCGCGCCGCGTGTGCGCTTGAACCACGCCCGATCATCGATCGCCGCGGTGGCGCCCGCGATCGACAACGAGTCGCAGTTGTAAGAATCCTTCACCTTCGCAAGCTCGAAGATCACGTGCGGCTGAGCAACGAGAAACCCGAACCGCAGCCCTGCGAGCGCGTACGACTTGCTCAAGCTGCGGGCGACCATCACCCGGTCGTTCTCCGCCACCAGGTGCAGGCAGTTGGTCTCCGCGAAATCGGCGTACGCCTCATCCACCAACAACGGGCAGGGCAGGGCGGCCGCGATGCGGGCCACTTCGGCGGGCGGAATTGCCGTGCCGGAGGGACTGTTCGGGTTTGCTAAAAACGCGAGCGACAACCGGCCGCGCAGCTCAGTGAAGCGCGAGCCCAGCGTCCAATCGCGCTCATAGTTCACAACGTCCGTCTGAGCGCCTTGAATCGAAGCCAGCGTGTCGTACAGCAGATAGCTCGGCCGCGCGAAGCGAATCACATCGCCGGACTCAACGAATGTGCGCGTCACGATCGTGAGAATGTCGTCACTGCCATTGCCGCAGAGAATCCAATCCGGCGTGATGCCGGGGATTTCCGCTTCGAGCAGCTCGGCGGCCCGCTCGCGAAACTGCGTCGCCGCCGGATCAGGATAGCGCTGCAACCCCGCCTGGCACACGCGGCCAATCGCCGCCTTCACGGCCGGCGAGCACTGGTAGGGATTCTCGTTCGTGTTGAGTTTGACGTATTCCATCCCCCGCGGCTGCTCGCCGGGGGTGTAGCCGTGCATGGCGGCAATGTTGGGGCGGACGAAAGGCATTACTCTTCCAGTTAATTTGCGATGCTGTGTGTATGAGAATGACGAACCCGAATGACGAATGTCGAAAGCAAGTATTCGTCATTCGGAATTCGTCATTCGTCATTCACGATTACGCGGGACTTTCCAATCGAATCTCGACACTACGAGCGTGGCCCGTCAGGCCTTCCTTGTTGGCCATCGCGAGCACATCGTCGGCGATTTCTTCCAGGCCCTGTTGCGTGAAGTGGATCACGCTATTGGAGCGCAGAAAATCGTTGGCCGACAGCCCGCTGGCATAGCGGGCCGTGGCGCCGGTCGGCAGCACGTGCGACGGCCCCGCCGCATAATCGCCCAGCGGCACCGGGCTGTACGGCCCGATGAACATGGCGCCAGCATAGCGGATTTTGTCGGCGAGCCGCTCGGCGTTTGCCGAGGCGAGGTGCAAGTGCTCCGTAGCGAGCTCGTTGGCCAAGCGAACGGCTTCGTCCTCGTCGCGCACTCGAATCAATGCTCCAAACGATTCGAGCGATTGCCGGGCGAGCTCGCCGCGATTCAGGGCCGCGAGCTGCTTGTCGAGGTCCGCCGCCACCGCGTCGATCAACTGGCCATCCCACGTGATGAGAATGGCTGACCCTGGCGCGTGCTCCGCCTGGGCAATCAAGTCGGCTGCGGCGTAGCCGGCATGCGTCGTTTCATCTGCGATGACGATCACTTCGCTCGGACCAGCAATCGAATCAATATCGACGTCGCCGAAGACATACTTCTTTGCCAGCGCGACGAACAAGTTGCCGGGACCAACGATCTTATCCACGCGCTCCAACAACAATCCCCCTCCCTCGAAGGGAGGGGCTAGGGGAGGGATTCGCAGGCTATCAACCACGGTGCTGCCGTTCAGACTCGCTTTGTCCTTAACGCCGTAGGCCAGCGCGGCAACAGCCTGAGCCCCGCCGATGCGATACACCTCTGTCACGCCGAGCTCATGGCACGTCGCCAGCAAATCCTGGTTGTACGAACCAAAAGGCGTCGGCGGCGCCACGATGGCAATCTGCTCGACGCCCGCCGCCTGTGCCGGCACGACGGTCATCAGCACCGTCGAAGGATACGCGGCCGCCCCGCCGGGCACGCATACGCCCACCCGCCGCAGCGGCCGATATCGCTGCGCCAGATAGCCGCCATGCTCCGTGTCGATCCAGACGTCCTTGTGCAGAATGGCCTGCTGAAACTTGAGAATCCGCTCGCGAATTCGCTGAACGGTTCGCAAGAATTCAGGCGCCGCCGCGGCATGAGCGGCCGCTAGCTCCTCCGACGAAACCCGCAGCTCCCCGGCCGAAAGCTGCTTGCCGTCGAGCTTCGCCGTGTAATCCAGCAGCGCCGGCAGCCCGCGCGCTTTCACCTCCCGGCAAATCCGCTCCACCACTTGCACCGGCGAAAGCGGCTCGCCGAACACCTCCACCGTCTTCCGCCGTCCCGCTTCGCTGACAACATTCCCCTCAGGCGCGAGCTTCGCGCGCAGCGCCGCAATCTGCTCAGGGGCGCCGGGGTCGCTGGTGTCGATGCGGGAAATGTTCAGCGGCATGTGCGGGAAAGGATGCTAGATTCTCGATGCTCGATGCTGGATACTTGAAGCGTTCGCGATCCTAATCGTAATCGTACTCGTAATCCTAATCGTGCCGCTCATCGAACCGATTAGGATCACGAGTACGATGATGATTACTAGTTGAAGGCATTTCTGAGCGTTCGAGTATCGAGCATCCAGCATCCAGCATCAAGCCGCCGTTTATGATCGACCTACGCAGCGACACCGTCACCAAACCCACCCCCGCCATGCGAGCCGCCATGCTCCAGGCCGAAGTCGGCGACGACGTGTACCGCGAAGATCCCACCGTGCGGCGGCTCGAAGAGCGAATCGCCGCGATGGTCGGCAAGGAAGCCGCGCTGTTCGTCCCCTCCGGCACCATGGGCAACCAGCTCGGCGTGTGGCTCCATTGCCGCCCGGGCGACGAGTTTCTGTGCGAAGCGGGCTGTCATATCTTCAACTCAGAGCAGGCGGCCTACGCCCAACTCTTTAGCATTGCCGCGCGGCCGGTGGCCACGGCGGACCAGGTGCTCACGGTCCAGCACGTACAAGACCTGGTTCGCGGCGAGGATGTTCACAACCCCCGCACAACTTTGCTTTGCCTCGAAAACACCCACAACCGCGGCGGCGGCAAGGTGCTCCCCTACGAAGGCCTCGCCGAGCTCTGCCGATGGGCCGCCGCTTGCGGCTTAGCGCGCCACCTCGACGGCGCCCGCCTCTTCAACGCGGTCGTCGCGTCCGGCATCTCCGCCGACAAATGGGTCCAGCACTTTGACACCGTAAGCATCTGCTTCAGCAAAGGCCTCGGAGCGCCGATCGGTTCCGCCCTCTGCGGCCCCCGCGACGCCATCGAGCGCGCTCTGCGGATGCGCAAACCCCTCGGCGGCGGCTGGCGCCAAGCCGGCATCCTCGCCGACGCGGCGCTGTACGCACTGGACCACCACATCGACCGGCTGGCCGACGATCACGCCAATGCCAAGATACTGGCTGAAGCCGTGAAGCAAGCCGACGGCTTAGATCTCGACCCGCCGACGGTCGAAACAAACATCGTCATTTTCCGCGTCGATCCGAAGCTCGGAACAGCCGCCCAGTTCTGCGACCGGCTGGAACAGCGCGGCGTGCTCATGTCGCCAAACGCCAAGCACAAAGTCCGCGCCGTGACGCATTTAGATGTCTCGGCCCAAGATGCGAAGCGAGCAGCTGAGTGCCTATTAGAAATCGGCTCAAAACCGTCTTGATAGTACAGAATGCCATGCAACGATGACGCCGCGGTTTCCATGCCCTAACTGTGCAGCATCAAGGAGCGGGCCAAGAGCGCCATGCCTCCGATGTGGATATCCAAAGCATGCTCGGAGTTCTCGCCACCCCGAACCAATAAAACCGTTTCGGTTTAGCGTTCGCACACTCCTCGTCTGCCTGACGCTGGGGGCGGTAGTGTTTGCTCTTCTTCGCGCAAGAGAAGGAGCGTTCACCGCCGCCGCGGAACTTTGCGCGATCTTCTACCCCGTGATCAATTTCTTCTATCAATTCTGGTGCAACCTTTGCGAGCCAGAACCGGGCTTGGACAATCGTAGTCCCTTCGACGACTAAATTATCGCCACATCCCAACTTACGCTTTGCGCCGTTGGGTCGGCCAAGATAAAATAGATTAAGGCCAAAGCCACAGGAGTTCAGACCATGACTTATCAAGGCAAAATTCAAAACGGGGTTGTGGTGTTTCCGCCCGGCGTCTGCCTGCCTGAAGGAACGCCAGTCATTGTTCAATTTGGTCCGGAAGAAACCGACAGCAAGTCGGCTGCAATTGATCCAAGCGAGTTGGATCCCATTTTTCGCATGGCAGAACTGGCCGTCGATACTGGCATCCCAGACCTAGGCGTCAACATCAACCACTACCTCTACGGGCATCCAAGAGTTGATGATGTCCAATAGCGCTTTTCTCGACACGAACGGCTGGATTCAACTTCTTAACGTCACGGAATACGGGCACGAGGCAGCGACAAATGCGTGGCTTGATTTAGGTCGGCGTCGCTATCGTATTGTCCTTACTGATTGGATCATCGCGGAAACGGGCAATGGCCTCGCTCGGTCGGCCGCCAAGGAGAACTTTGCGATTGCTGTCGAACAGCTTTGGAAAAGCTCGGCCATCGAAATAGTCCCGGTAGATCAATCACTCATCGCACGGCGATAGCCCGCTATCGGCACTACACAGACAAGACTTGGGGCTTGGTCGATTGCGCTAGCTTCATCGTCATGGAAGATCGAGGCATCACCGAAGCGTTCACCAGCGATCGGGATTTCGAACAAGCCGGCTTCGTGCGCCTCCTCAAGGACTGAATCCGGGACGTCAGCAGGCGGCGAAAATCCTTCAGGCAGCTTGGCCAAGTTTTCGTCTTGAAAATGAACTAATGTTCATGTATACTCGCCTTCGGCTTCATGCCGGCCAGTTCTTTGAAAACTTGAAAGTTCTGCTCCCCGGGCGTGCATCGGCACGGCCAATGCTTTTCCTGCGCGCATGTCGCAACGAAATTTGGCTCAGCTCTGCACAAGCCGATGATCGAAAAGCGCGGTTTTGGGTGTTTTGGACTTTTTCTGGAAAAGCCAAAAGTCACCCACGCTTTCGGCCTCACTTCCATTGAAAACCGCGTGAAACGCCGAGCCGTTTGGTCAAGCGAATTTTTTGGCCACCCAATTTTGAGCGCCGAAAGTAAGTAATTCACTTACACGCGTTCAAAAGCCAAAAGGCCAAAACCCGCCGCTTGCGGCTTAGCGAGAGCCAAATGGCGCCTTCACTCCAGCCCCGACAGCTCAGTCGCCCGCGCCACGCGGTCAATGCCCAGCATGAATGCCGCCGTGCGTAAGGTTACCTTCCGCTCGCGCGACAGGTCCCACACGCTGTCGAAGGCCAGCGTCATCACGCGCTCCAGCTCTTGCCGCACCCGGTCCAGGTTCCAGTGGTAGAACTGACGGTTCTGGGCCCACTCGAAGTAGCTGACCGTCACGCCGCCGGCGTTGGCCAACACGTCCGGCACGATGAGCGTGCCGCGCTCGGCGAGCACGTCGTTCGCCTCGGCCCAAATAGGCTCATTGGCTGCCTCGATGATAATCGGGGCGCGAATCTTCCCCACGTTGTCGGAGTTGATCACGCCGCCAAGCGCCGCGGGGACGAGGATATCGACGTCCAGTTCCAAAAGCTGCTCGTTCGTGATCTTCTCCGCCTCGCGGTAGCCTTCGAGCGACATCTTATTCTGGTTCGAGTGGCGGATGGCGCCCAGTACGTCGATGCCGTCCTTCCGGTAGTAGCCGCCGCTCACGTCGCTGATCGCCACCACCTTGAACTCGGCGTCCTTGAGGACCTTGGCAGTGTGCGAGCCGACGTTGCCGAAGCCCTGGATGGCGACCCGTGTCTGTTGCGGCTTGTGGCCCATCCGGCCGAGCGTCTTGAGCGTGACGATGCCCACGCCGCGGCCGGTGGCCTCCTCGCGGCCGGGAATGCCGTAGTACTCGACCGGCTTACCGGTCACGACGCCCGGATTGAAGCCGTGGTACTTGTTGTACTGGTTCATAATCCAGGCCATGACGCGGGCGTCGGTGCCCATGTCGGGGGCCGGGACGTCGATGTCGGGGCCGATGACGTCGTGCAGCTCGTCGATGAACTTGCGCGTGAGCCGCTCCAGCTCACGCGAGCTGAGCTGCCGGGCGTCCACGGCGATGCCGCCCTTGGCGCCGCCGTAGGGGATGTTCACGACGGCGGTCTTTAGCGTCATCAGCGCCGCCAGGCTGCGGATCTCGTCGAGATCGACTTGCGGATGATAGCGGAAGCCGCCCTTCATCGGGCCGCGGGAATTGTCGTGCTGCACGCGGTAGCCGATGAAGGTTTCAACGTCGCCATTGTCGCGCTCGATGGTGACCTGCACCTGGACTTCGCGCTTGGCGATGATCAACCGGCGGCGCATGCTGTCGGCCAGCTCGAGCTGGTCCGCCGCTCGATGGAAGTAAGCCAGCGCCGCCTCGGACGACTTCATCATCGGATTGCCTCGGGTGATCCTCCCTCCCACTTGTGGGGAGGGCCGGGGAGGGGGCTGAATTGGGCGCCCAATGTTACCCCTCCCTAACCCTCCCATTAAGGCGAGGGATTTCATAACTGGTGAGAATCTTGTCTCACGTGGATAATAAGATGCCTGCGCCGCGGCCACAAGGAACGGCCGCACGGCGATTTGCCTCGCGATTTTTCAAGGAATATGCCCGAACAACAGCATCATCCGCGTGCCGAGCAAGCCTTCGTCCGATCGCGGGCGAAGAAACGGCAGCCGATTTGGCCGTTCATCACTGCGGCGAGTGTGCTGGTGTTTGGGGTGATCATCGCGGTGATCATTTTCAACGCGGGATCGCCATCGGCCAACACAACATCAGGCCCGAAGGCGGCCGAATCCGAGCCGACCGAGACGCCAACGCCGGCCGCAGCGGAGGCCGCAACCGAGGAAGCTTCATCCATGGCCGCCGAGCAAGCGGTCGACGATCCCAAGGGCGAGCTACTGTGGGTCTCGCCGACGGAAGGTCCGCCGATCTCGCTCGCCTACGTGCCGGCCGGAACACAGTGCCTGGTGCACCTTCGACCGGCGGCCCTCCTCTCGCATCCGGAAGGCGAGCGAATGCTGGCCGCCCTCGGACCTTGGGGCCAAAGCGCCGTCGCGGATTTGAAATCCATGCTCGGCGGTGAACTTGCCGACGTCGATTCGCTGCTGATGGCCATCGTGCCAAATGTGAAAGGCGGATTGGATGTCAGCGCTCGGGCTCATTTTTCCAAAGAACTGAGCAATGAAGATCTCGCTCGCCGCTTCCCATCCGGTTCGCAAAAACAGCATGGCGGACTGACTTATCGAATAGTCGGCGAGCGCGCCTGTTTCGTTCCTTCTAAGAATGCGGATAGCAAGACGCTCGTCATTTGCCGCGGCGGCCTCACAGACGAACTGATTGATTCCGCCGGCGAGCCTCCGTCCCTCGTGCGCGACGTCGAAGCCCTCGCGGCGCACACCGACGCCGATCGCATGGCGACCGTCATCGTCGCCCCAAAGTTCTTAGTAGCTGGCGGAAGCGAGCTGCTCGTCGGCGAGGCAAAGCCGGTCAAAGAGGCGCTGCATTGGCTCACCGGCAACGGCGCCACCGCGGTCGCTCTGAGCGCGCAGTGCGATCAGAACTTCTTCCTTGAGCTGCGAGCCACGCCGGCGCTGAACGTACCGCCGCATCGGCTGGCGCTGAAACTCCGCGAACGAATCGCCGCCGCGCCGAATGCCGTGGAGGACATCGTCGCCTCGGCAAACTGGCCAGCCTACGGCCGCAAAGTGCTCGCTCGCTTTCCCAGCATGTTGCGAGCCCTGGCTCAATACTCACGCGCGGCGGAGGACGATCGCGAAGCTCTCGTCCGCTGCTTTTTACCCATTGCGGCGGGGCATAACCTTGTGATGGCAAGCGAATTGCTGCTCACGCAACCGCATTCCGCCGAAGCGGCGACAGCAAAGGCCCAAGCAGCCCCTGCCGCGCCGGCCTCCACAGAAGAGCGGCTCGCCAAGAAAACGTCGCTCGTCTTCACGAAGGACTCGCTGGAACGCGCCCTCGAAATGCTCGCCGACGACGCCGGCGTCAGCATTACCATCGAAGGCAAAGACTTGCAGCTCGATGGCATCACCAAAAACCAATCGCTGGCGATGGACGTTCACGACAAGCCAGCCGGCGAAATCCTGGTGGAAATCCTTCGCCGGGCCAATCCCGACCGCACGGCCACGGGCCCCGACGACCCAAAACAGAAGCTGGTTTATGTCATTCAGCCCGGCAAGAACGGCGATGCGGGGCGGATTATCGTCACGACGCGCGCCGCGGCCGCTAAGCGCGGCGACCGGCTGCCGGCCGCTTTTCTCCCCAAAAAGGGCTGACCGGTTATACTTGAGTGATCGGAACGGAAGCGCGGCATGGCCGCAGCCGCTTGGACTCTCGCGCGTGGAACTCTTCAAGATCACCTGCGTCACCTGCCGCGCCCGGCTCTCGGTGCGCGATGCGTCGCTCATTGGGCAGATTCTCGCCTGCCCGCGCTGCGGCATGATGGTGCATGTGACCGCGCCGGCGGGTTTTGAAGCGCCAACCAAGGCGGCCGCAGTCGCGCCACTGGCGGCGCCAACCGCAGTTGGGACTCCTCACTCCGAATCGCCTTTCAGCGAACCCACAAAGGAGCAGGTGACAGCCGGCGAGCCGAGCTTCGCTTCCTCCTCGTCGGCGCTCGAAGCGAGTGAATCGACAATCCGCGAACGGAGGCCGGATGCGCCACAGGCCTCCGCCACGGGAAATTCCGCCGGTATGCAGCCGATCCTCACATCGTTTGAGGAAGCCGCCTCGGCCGTGACAGAACTCGATTCGCTCGAGCCTCAGGCGGCCGTTTCGCCGTCCTCTGTTTCCGCAGTAACGCATTCAAGCGGCCTCTCATTGAAGCTCGCCGCGACCATTTTCGCGGGCGCGTTATTTGGTTCAGCAGTCGTCGGCGGGACGCTGTATGTGCTCAAAGGCGGGCATGAGACGACGACATCACAATCAATGGCCACGGCTGCGAAGTCTGCTGACGAAGGCAAGCCGCCCACAACTGAAGCGAAGCCGCAAGCGGATCTTGCGCCGAAACCGGCTGAGCAACTCACACAGTCCTCGCCAACCGCTACAAAGGAAGAACAAGGCGACGCGTCTAACTCAACAAAAGACGTGAAACCGGCTGCCGCGAAAGCCGATCCACCTCCATCTCCGCCGACTGCGTCGACTCTGGAACCAACGAAGCAACAGGAAGCGACGCCGCCTGCCTTCCTCCCACTGCAGCCGGCTGAACAGCAGCCCGAGCCAGCATCGCCCGAGCCGCCGACCGTTGCCACCGTCGCATCGAACAAGCCGAAGCTCTCCATTGATCCGCTGGACGTTGACCCAGAAGGTCTCGACCTTAGTCGGCTCACGAGCGGCCCGCCGAAAGATCCGATCGCCGAGAGCCACTTGCCGCCGGAGCCGCCGCCGAAGGCCAATGTCGAATCGGCCGCGAACCCGCAACCGGAACAGCCGGCGCTGCCCGTCGCGCCGCAAGCCGTTCGCCGTGTTCAAGAGGATTCGGTCGGCGCTCCCACCGCTGTCGAGCCGTTGCTTGCGCGAAAGCTTCCCGCGGTGAAGTTCGACAAGATGCCGCTTTGCCGAGTGCTCGACCTGGCCACACAGGTCTCCGGACTGCCGGTCAGTGTGTCGCCGCAGCAATTGCGGCTGGCGAGCATTTCATCCGCGACGCCGGCGTCCGCCGACGTGAAGGCTGCCACGATCACCGAGTTGCTTGAGGCGGCCGTCAAGCCGCTGCATTTGAAGCCCGTCGTCGCGAAGGACCAAATCACGCTGCTGCGAGCCAGCGATGACAAGCCGCGCACCGTCGATGATGCGGTGGACGACCTGGCGGCGGCCGCCATTTCACAAGACGATTTGATCGCCGCCATCCAGCAGCTCGTGGCGCCCAAATCATGGCAAGTCGCGGGTGGCTTCGGAAAAATCGCAGGTGACGGCGGCAAGCTGCACATCGAACACCTCGAATCGGTGCAGTATGAAATCCTGTTGCTGCTTGAACGCTCACGCGTGACGCTTGCCTTGCCGATGCGCAGTAAGTATCCCAAGGAATTGGTCGCCGCCGGCGCCCACACGGCAGGCGTCATGGAACGACTCGCCGCGCCGACGACCTTCACGTTCACCGACTACACGCCGCTGCGCGAGATATTCCGCTACTGGCAAGAGGAAATGCAAATCGCCGTACTGGTGGACTGGCCGTCACTCGCCGAAGAGCGGCTGTGGCCCAACACGCGGATCGCCTGCAGCGCCGCGAACAAGCCGTGGTCTGCCGCGATGGACGAAGTGCTGCAGCCGCTGGGCCTGGCCTGGCGGGCCGCCGATCATCGAACGATCGAAATCACGACGCTCGAGAAGGCGACGCGCGAGCCGCAACTCGAAGTGTTCCGCGTGAAGCCGGGCGTCACCACCACTGCCGAGCAGCTCGCGGCGCGGATCGCGAAGCTGCAAGTCGCCGGCGAGCCGATTCCTGGCACGGCAGTCGTCTTCGAGCCGCAAGCACGGCTGCTTATCGTTCGCCAGCCGGCCGCGGTGCAGCGGCAGATCGTCGCCACGATGGGCGACGTGCTGGAGCTGCCCCAGCCGATGAAGTAATTCTTGCCCGGGCGGCGCCGCTCCAGCCTTCAATCGCCTATAGTGCTCCATGCGGCACTGGCGGCATGGCAATTGCTGACTCGCTGCGATTCCTTCAGCGGCCGCGTGCCAAGGTCAGAATCCCAACGAATTCCACTTCAGGAGAATGTATGGCGTCCTTCCTTCAGCAACTGGGTCGCGTCTCGCTTGTTGCCGCGTTCATCGCGGCGGCAGCTCCAGAAACGGCAATCGCCCAGTCGGGCGTCGAAGTCGC
This sequence comes from Pirellulales bacterium, assembly GCA_025935855.1. Classification (GTDB taxonomy): domain Bacteria; phylum Planctomycetota; class Planctomycetia; order Pirellulales; family Lacipirellulaceae; genus Lacipirellula. The sequence goes on from JAICUM010000004.1 coordinate 12,117, forward strand.
CAAGCACCTGCCGGCTCCGTTCGCAACGCCATCCGTTCGTAAAGATTCCAAGGTCATCGGCTGGCCCGCGGACAAAACGCCGCAAGCGCCCAGCGGTTTCCGCGTCACCGCGTTCACCCGCAACCTGGAGAATCCGCGCTGGCTGTACGTGCTTCCCAACGGCGACGTCCTGGCCGCCCAATCGGGCGGCAACAAGGCGCCGAACGTTATCACGCTCTTGCGCGACGCCGACCACGACGGCACGCCGGAGGTTCGCGAAACGTTTCTCGGAGGGCTCAAGCAGCCGTTCGGCATGTCGCTGGTTGGCGACACGCTGTTCGTCGGCAGCACCGGCGCCGTCACGGCATTCCCCTACAAAACCGGCGACACCAAGATCACCGCCCCCGGCAAGAAAATCGTCGATCTCCCCGCGGGCGGCTACAACAATCACTGGACACGCAACGTGCTGGCCAAACCCGACGGCTCGAAGCTGTACATCTCCGTCGGCTCCGGCAGCAACGTCGGCGAGCACGGTGCGGAACACGAACGCCACCGGGCCAACATCCTCGAAGCGAACTTGGACGGCTCATCGCTTCGCGTCTTCGCTTCCGGCCTGCGCAACCCGGTTGGCATGGATTGGGAACCGGTCACCGGCGCCCTCTGGACCGCCGTCAACGAACGCGATGAGCTCGGCGACGAGCTTGTCCCCGATTATCTCACTAGCGTCCGCGAAGGCGGCTTCTACGGCTGGCCCTACGCCTACTTCGGCCCACATGAAGACCCGCGGCGCAAAGGCGAGCGTCCGGACCTCGTGCAAAAGACGATCGTCCCCGACGTGTCGCTGGGCGCCCACACCGCATCGCTCGGCCTGGCCTTTTACAAAGCCGACGCGTTCCCTGAGCACTATCGCGGAGGCGCCTTCGTGGGACAGCATGGCTCCTGGAACCGCTCGAAGCTCGCCGGGTACAAGGTGGTGTTCGTGCCGTTCAAAGATGGCAAGCCCGCCGGTCCGATGGAGGACTTTCTCACAGGATTCCTCGTCAACGATACCGACGTTCACGGCCGGCCGGTGGGCGTCGTTGTCGCGCCCGACGGCTCGTTGCTCGTCGCGGATGATTCCGGCAACGCGATCTGGCGCGTCTCTGCCGCAAAGTGATGTTAATTCGAGTCACGCTTAAGCGCGGTGCTGAAAGAGTCGCCGGCGCGATGCCGCGCAACGGGAGGGCGAGGCTCCTGCCGAGCCGCAGCGCCGTGTACCCGCTTCACGGCTCGGCGGGAGCCTCGCCCTCCCGACCAGCCGGTGGTCGAGCAACTTTGCGTGGCGCGTTCACGCTTGTTGAACTTTTAGTCGTCATCGCAATCATTGGCGTGCTCATCGCGCTCTTGCTTCCGGCGGTGCAGGCCGCGCGAGCCGCCGTGCGGCGTTCGGCCTGCGCGAACAACCTGCGGCAGCTCGGCCTGGCGATGCAGAACCACCACGCCGCGCAGCAAAAGTTCCCGCCGGGCCGCGGAACGCCCTCGCCGCGAATTTTTTCGCCGCAGGCGTATCTGTTGCCCTACATGGAACAGGACGTGATCGGCCGCTTAATCGATTACACCGACGCGCCGGCGCCGTTCACCACTCCGACTGCCGCGTACAACGGCGTCCGCAATCAGCCGGCGGCGATCTCCTCAGCCGCAGTGCTGCTGTGCCCAGCCGACCCCGAAGGCGGCGGCGTGCCCGGCTCCGCATATGGCGCCACGAACTATGCGGGCTGCGCCGGCAGCGGCGCCTCGCTCGGCACGCTCACCAACGCTGACGGCGTTTTCTTCCTCGGTTCAACGGTGCGCGTTAAAGACATCACCGACGGCACGTCGAACACCGCCGCATTTAGCGAGCGGCCGCTTGGCCACGGCGATGGCGCGCCCGGCGGAGATGCGGGCAACGCCGCCGACGCCGTACTGGAATTACTCGCCTCGGCCGACCCCACGCCGTCAGCGTGCGCCGCTCCCGGCGGCGGCTCCTGGAATCAAGAACGCGGCGAAAAATGGATCGTCGGCAACTACAACAACACGCTTTACAACCACGCCGTCAAGCCGAACGCCCAAACGTGGGACTGCATGAACGCCACGCAGCAAAAAGGCAATCTCGCCGCGCGCAGCCCCCACGCTGGCGGCGTGAACCTACTCCTCTGCGACGGCAGCCTGCGGTTCATACAAGACTCGATCGACCCCATCGCCTGGACAGCAATCGCGACGCGAGCCGGTGAAGAATCAACTAAAGAATAACGGCTTCGTCCGCCCAATTCTCCGGCAATTGCGGCAATGTCGCCGCTTCGTCCTCGGTGATGGCGCGCTTACCACGAACGGTGAAATGAATCCAACCGCCGCAGTTCGGGCAGCGTCCGGCAAAGCCTGTTTCCGCCCACCACGCTCGGACGAGTGGATCGTGAACAGTGCGGCCGAACGCTTCCAGGCGAAAGTCAATCGCTTGTAGGGACTGTTGGCAACCTTCGTGGGGGCATTTGCCATCTTGATAAACAATGTGCGGAGCCATGCCTCGCTGACGTCCTCCCTCGAGATAGAGCTCATGCATCCGTTCCAGAGCAGCGGCGTCAGTCGTAGATGCTGCATTCGCCATAGCGGCCTCCAATCAACCCCCATTCCATTTTACCCCAGTTCCCGGTCCATCGCCTCGGCGATTCGCCCGCACTGCCGCATCATTTCCTGGAACTGCGGCAGATTGAGCGATTGGTAGCCGTCGCTCATCGCTTTATCAGGATTGGGATGCACCTCGACGATGACCCCATCCGCCCCCGCCGCGATGGCCGCGCGGGCCATCGCCGTCACCAGATTCGTGTGCCCCGTACCGTGGCTGGGGTCGATCACAATCGGCAAGTGCGTCTTCTGCTGCACGTACGGCACCGAGGCCAGCGGCAGGGTGAAACGCGTATGCGCTTCGAAGGTGCGGATGCCGCGCTCGCAGAGCATGACGTTCGGGTTCCCCGCGTCGAGAATGTACTCTGCCGCCAATAGCCATTCATCCACCGTGGCGCTGGGTCCGCGTTTGAGCAACACGGGTCGCGTGGACTTTCCGGCACATTCAAGTAGCCGGTAGTTCTGCATGTTGCGAGCGCCGATCTGCAGTACGTCGGCGTACTCGGAAACGAGTTCAACGTCGTCGGGCGCCACCACCTCCGTGACAATCGCCAGCCCCGTCTGCTCCCGCGCTTCGGCGAGCAGCTTGAGCCCTTCTTCTTTCAGCCCCTGGAAGCTGTAAGGACTGGTTCGCGGCTTGAACGCTCCGCCGCGCAGCGCCGTGGCGCCGGCCGCCTTGACGCCGCGGGCCGTCGCACAAATCTGCTCCTCGTTTTCCACTGAGCACGGCCCGGCGATGACGCCGATGTTCGCGCCGCCCACGGTCAGGCTGCCCGCCTTCACGACTGTCGGCTCGGCGCGCAGCTCGCGGCTGGCCAGCTTGTACGGCGCGAGGATCGGCAGCACCTCGTCCACTCCTGGGCCGCTTTCCAGCGAGCCAGCGCCGGCGAAGCGCTCTTCGCCAATCGCGGCGATGACCGTCCGCTCCGTGCCGCGCAGGACGACGGGCTTCATCTTCAGGGCCTCAACGTGTTCAATCATGGCTTGAATGTCCTCTTCGCTCGCCGAGCGCTTCATGACGACGATCATGGGTATGACTCCGAATTCGACCTGGGGCTGTTATGGCTTTTGGTGAGTAAGTGAGTAGGTGAGTAGGTCTTGAATGCCGAAGGGATCTACTTACTCACCTACTCACTTACTCCACCTACTCATCCGAAAACAAAAAAAGCCCCGGGTCGCATCTCGGCGCCCCGGGGCTTTCGCGGTTCGTGCTAAGGGATGACTCTTACGCACTACCTCCGGGCGCGGCGGACGCCGCCGGTAAAGCTAAACCAAAAGTAGCGCCAATAAGTGTTCATCACGGTGTTATTGTCGGCACGATCGGCGAACAACGCAAGTGAATTTGCCCCGCTTTTTTCATGAAGCCGCAAGCAATCCGATTACGCTTCGCTCTCCACCGGCTTCTGCTCTTCCTTCTTCGGCTTTTCCAGCCGATCCTTCGGCAAGGCCTCCTTGATCCCCGGCACTTGGTCGGCCCCGGCGGGAATGTGGATCGACGATCCCTTGAAGTCGTCGCCCACCGGCTCGTACTGCCCGCCGAGATGCTCCGCCAGAAAAGCCTCGGCCACGGCGTTGAACGACATGCGGTTCTGCTCCAGCGCAAAACCGTGACCTTCATTCGGGTACAGCACGTAGGTTACGGGAATGTGCTTTTTCTGCATGGCCTCGACGATCTGATCCGCTTCGAGCTGCGTGACGCGGGGGTCGTTCGCTCCCTGGCCAATGAGCAGCGGCTTTTTGATCTTATCCACCAGCGTCAGCGGCGAACGCTCCAGCAGCTTCTGGCGGCCTTCCTCGGTATCAACATCGCCGACGCGAATCTTCATCACCGGCATGAATGGCGCCCAGTACGGCGGGATGTGCTGCAAGAGAGTCACGAGGCTCGACGGCCCCACAATATCCACGCCGCAGGCAAACTCGTCCGGCGTGAAGGTCATGCCCACGAGCGTCGCGTAGCCGCCGTAGCTGCCGCCCATGATCGCAACTTTGTCTTTCTGGGCCACGCCTTTGTCCACGGCCCACTTCACGGCGTCGATCAGATCGTCGTGCATTTTGCCGGCCCACTCGGCGTTGGCCGCGTTGACGAAGGATTTTCCGAAGCCGGTCGAGCCGCGGTAGTTCACGCTCAGCACCGCGTAGCCGCGATTCGCGAGCCACTGATGCTCGGCGTCGAAGCCCCACGTGTCGCGGGCCCATGGGCCGCCGTGTACGTTCAGCACCATCGGCACGGGTTTGTCCGGTTTGCCGTCGCCGTCAGGGTCGGTTCCCGGCGGCAGCGTCAGGTACGAGACTAGCTTCTTGCCGTCGCGGGCCTCGATGATCGGCGCGTGCATCTTGACCAGCGGATAGCCTTCCAAGTCATCGCGGCTGTTGAACAGAAAGTGGACCTTTTGATTCTCTCGGTCGTAGCGGTAGAACTTCACCGGGCCGTTGTCGAGCATGTAGGCGACCGTCCACTGCTTATCGTCCAGCGTGCGGCTGGTGACGATCAGCTCGCCGTCCTGCACCTTTTCGAGATAGTCGAGATCCTTCTTGATCGCCGGGTCGATGATCGTCCAATGTCGGCGATCGTAGGTGAAGCCCACGGCCTGGATGTTCTTTTCGGTGGGATGGATCAGCACCTCGCCCACGTCAGCCTTGTCGTCCGCGGCAATCAGCTTCTTATCGTCGGTCTTCAAATCGACGGCAAACAACGCTCCGGTGTCACGGCCGCGGCTGTCGAGCAGGTACAGCACCGTGCCGTCCTTGTTGAAGCCCGCCGGGCCGGTGGTCATCGCGTCCTCGGGGCCGACCTTCATGTAGGACGCCCACTCGGTGATGCCCTTGTCGCCCGGCTTACCCTTGTCGCCTTCGGCCGGCTTTAACAGCTCCTGGCCGCCATCAGCCGTGTAATCGAAGGCAAAGCGCACGTTGAAATCGTCGTCCGTCACAAACGCCGCATAGCCAGGGTTCTCCTGAATCAGCTTTCGCTCGCCGCTTTTCAGATTAACCCGATAGATGTCGTGAAGCTGCGGATTGCGATTGTTCAGGCCGACGAGAATCTCCTCGGGAAACTTCTCGCTGGTCGCCTCGATGATGGCGTGTACTTTTTCCAGCGGCGTCAGGTCGGTGGTTTTCAGCGTCGCCACGTCGGTGGCGTACACGTGCCAATTCTCATCACCGGCCTTGTCCTGCGTGTGCAGGATGTGCTCGCCCGTGTACGCCCAGCTGTAGCCGCGAATGTCGCGCGTCTTGTCATCTGTCACCTGCTTGGCCTTGGAGAGGTCGTCAATCGGCGCGACGAACACGTTGAGGATGCCGTTCACCGGCGCGAGGTAGCTCAGCCATTTGCCATTCGGGCTGATGCGCGCGGTCGCGCGTTGCGGGTTGCCAAACAGGACGCTGCGGGGGATCAACTTCGACTCCTTGGATGATGTGGCGTTGTTCGTGGACGTCGCCGACGCGGGCGATGGTTTGTCTTCGGAGGCTTTCTTGGCGGCCTTTTCATTCGCGGACGAAGAATCCGACGACGCCTTGTCGCCGGCGGAAGAATCGCCTCCGGAAGAATTGGATGAATTAGTCGTGGGAGCGTCCACACGGGGGCCGGGTTTACACCCGACGATCATGGCCGCCATCGCGGCCACTAATAGTGAAGCGCCAACAAAGTCAGTTCCTCGACAATTGCATCGCATTATGGTGCGTCGCCTCCGGTGCTTAGTGGTTTCTCGTCAATCGGGCTATTGTTCCCGGCGTTGCCCCGGCCAGCAACCCGCGATCGCCGGCGGCTGGCAATTGAACGGCTTTCGCTCGATCCGGTAAACTGGCGCCAGCAGGCTCCTCTTCCATTCCTTTCGGTCATCTGAACCGCAGTTCCCACGGTGGCAGAACGGCAAACTTCACCGCTGGATGCGTCCGGACCGGCGCCGACGCCCTATCGGCCGCTGATGTGGCTGGCTTTGGCCACTGGGCTAGGGGTGGCGGCTGACTATCAGCTGCAATCGGCGGAGAGCGGGCCGTTGTTTGGATGGTGGTGGTTCGCAGCGATCTTGTCTCTGCTTTTCGCCATCGCGGCACGGCGCCGGGGGTATGCGAACGGCGCCGCGGGAGCGTTGTTGCTGACAGCGCTCGCCATCGGCGGCGCTTGGCACGATTGGCGCTGGAATTTTGCACGCGCCGATGATCTGGCATTGTTCGCAGGCGAGGAGCCGCAGCCGGCTTGCGTCGAAGTGGTGCTGGCCGACCGGATTCGCACCTCGCCGCCGGCGGATCGCAGCCCGTTGCGGGCCATGCCGGCGCATACCATCAGCGAGGCGACCGTGCGCGTCGTCGCCATTCGCGACGGCGCCCAGTGGCGGCCGGCTGGCGGCGTCTCGCGACTGCGCATCGCCGGGGAGCTGTCGGGCGTGAGCGCCGGCGATCGCGCGGTGGTCTTCGCTCAAATGGCCTGCCCTCGTCCGCCGCTCAATCCTGGCGAATACGACTGGGCGGCCGCCGAACGCCGCAACGGCCGGTTGAGCGAGCTGTATTGCGACGATCCGCACTGCGTGGCCGTCACCACATCGGCATCCGCGTTGCGCATCGGCTCGCCGCTGGCGATCGTCCGCGATTGGTGCGAACGGCAGCTATCAGCCAATGTCGGCCAGCGCGACGCGCCGCTTGTGCTGGCCACGTTGCTCGGAGACCAGGAGCGGCTGTCCGACGAAACCAAAGACGCCTTTATGAAGACGGGCGCCATTCATTTGCTCGTCGTCTCCGGCGCTCACATCGCGCTGCTGGCCACGATCGTGTGGCGAGTGACGGGCGGCGCCTCACTATCGCGCCGCGCGCAAGTGTTTGTCACGGTGGGCGCCATCATTCTTTATTCAGCCATTGTTGGCGCGCAGCCGTCGGTGCTGCGCGCCGCGGTGCTGACCATTGCGACGGTTATGGCGCTCGTCGGAGGTCGGCAGGCCTCGGCCGGGAATATCCTGGGCGCCGCTGCATTGGTCGTGATCCTGATCAACCCGTGCGAGTTGTTCCGCGCCGGCACGCAATTCAGTTTTCTCGCAGTTGCCGTACTCATCGCCTTTTCCAAGCTTGGCTCCCGATTTGCCGGCATGAGCCCGCTCGACCGATTGATCGACGAGGCTCGGCCGTGGTGGCTCAAAGCGATGCGACGCGTCGGCGGCTGGTTCGGCGCGATGACCGCCGCGTCGCTTGCCGTCGGCCTCGCGATGGCGCCGCTGGTTTCCTATCACTTTCACGTCGTTACACCGGCGAGCATTCTGCTCACGCCGCTCGCCGGTCCGCTGGTGGCCATGTCGCTGGCGGCGGGCGTCGCGGTCGTCACCTTCGGCTGGCTTGTTCCGCCGCTGGGCGCAATGTGCGGCGCGGTGTGCGGCGGCTGTCTGCACGCGACTGAATCGCTTGTCATCTACGCACAATCAATTCCCGGCAGCTACTTTTACACGACGGGCTTTCCGGCTTGGTGGCTGTGGGGATTCTACGGAGTGGCGGCGCTCTGGGTTGCCATTCCCCGCCTCCGTCCGGATTGGCATTGGCAAGCGTCGTCGGGCATGATCTGGCTGGCAGCGGCGCTCATCGTTCCGAGCCAAGCAAGTCCAAACAGCGAACGCCAACTGCGCTGTACGTTTCTTGCCGTTGGCCATGGCACGTGCGCCGTGATGGAACTCCCCAGCGGTCAAACCGTACTGTACGACGCCGGGAGCCTCGGCTCGCCCGACGCCGCGGCGAAAATCATCTCCTCCTTCCTCTGGTCGCAGGGCATCGAGCGCATCGACGCGCTCGTGCTCTCGCATCCGGACATCGATCACTACAACGCCGTACCGGGATTGGTTGAGCGGTTTCCGATCGGCGTCGTGTACGTTTCGCCCATGATGTTCGATCCGCTGGCGACGATGGGCAATCTCACGGCGCCGAACTATCTGCGCGACGTGCTGAATCGCGCCGGCGTCCCGCTGCGCGAGGTCTGGCTCAACGATCGCCTGCGCACCGACGACGCCGACGTCGCGATGACCGTACTGCATCCGCCGCGCGACGGGGTGCTCGGCCGCGACAATGCGAACAGCGTGTTGCTCTGCGTCGAGTTCGCCGGGAAACGGATCCTCCTTCCGGGCGACTTGGAATCGCCAGGGCTCGAACTGGTGACCGCCGACCCGCCGCTGGACTGTGACATTCTGCTGGCGCCGCACCATGGCAGCGCTCAAAGCGATCCGCCAGGCTTCGCCGCGTGGTGCACTCCGGAGCACGTTGTGCTGAGCGGCGAGCGTTCAGATCGAACGGCGCCGGCGCAGCAGTCGTACGAGCGCGTCGGCGCCGCGGTGTATCACACGGCGCTCGACGGCGCCGTAACTTTTTCAGTCAATGCGACCAGCGAACGCGTTTTCTGCTTTCGGGAGCGGCCCGAGCGATAGCACGAATCGCTTGGCAAGCGACTTGCTGTTGAGACCGCGTCCCAATAAACCGCGAATCGCGCCCTAGCCAACGAGCCGTGAATTCCCTATCCTTACTGCGTCGAAATCTCGATGATTCCCTCCAGCGGCTTTGATTGCGGCGTTACTCGACTCACCTGGCCGTTTCGTCGAAATTCACTAGGTTTCCGAAAACCCATGTCGCCTTGGCCGGCTTCCCATCTTCCTTGAATGAAAGGATGCAGCGTCCGATGTCCGCTCCCACGCCCGAGACTCCTGAACTTCAGTCCAAGTTTGCCAAGTGGAAAGACGGTCTGGACTTGAAGAAGTTCGGCGGCTCGGCCGCCGTGGCCGTGGCCGCGGCGATTGTGCGTGCGCGGCGGGCGTTTCGGGAATTCGGGCTGAACTGGCCGGTCGTCATTTGGATCGCGATTATCCACGTGCTCGCCCTAATGGCGCCGTTCTTCTTTAGTTGGCCGGCGCTGGTCAGCTGCGTTGCACTGGCGTTCATCACCGGCAGCTTCGGCGTGTGCATGGGCTATCACCGGTTGCTCACGCACAAGAGCTTCCAGACCTACCGGCCGATCAAATGGCTGCTGGCCTTGCTGGGGCAGCTTTCCGGCGAAGGCTCGGCGCTCACCTGGGTCGCTCAACATCGGAAGCATCACGCGTTCAGCGATCACGAAGGCGATCCCCACTCGCCGAAGGACGGCGCCTGGTGGAGCCACATGCTGTGGTTCATGCCGAACTTCGGCCGGAGTTGGCACAAGGAAGTCCTGCAGCGCTACGCTCCTGACATGATGAAGGACAAGATGATGGTGGTGCTTCACTATCTCTTCCTGCCGTCGCATTTCCTCTGTGCGGCCGCTCTGTATCTCATTGGCTACTTCGGTCCGACGTCGTGGCATCTGGGCTCGAACTGGGCCGGCTGGTCGATGATCTTCTGGGGCCTTGGCGTGCGGATGGTGTATGTGCTGCACGTTACCTGGTTCGTGAACTCGGCGACGCACCTGTGGGGCTACCGGAATTACGAAACCACCGATAACAGCCGCAACCTGTGGTGGGTCGGCATCCTGGCGTTCGGCGAGGGTTGGCACAACAATCATCACGCGTACCAGCGCGTCGCCCGGCAGGGGCATCGCTGGTGGGAAATCGACGTCACGTACTGGTGCATCTGGCTGATGGAAAAGGTCGGCTTGGCGTGGGACGTTGTCCGCGTGAAGGATGTGCCGAAGGGCATGAAGCCGGCTTAGGCTCTTCATTAAGTCGCGCCTCCCATGTTGATCGCATTCAGGCGTTCGGTGTTCGCGATTTGGCGAACATCGAACGCTTGTTCTTTTGGGTCACGCTTTCGCGGCGGTCTAGGCCTCGCATCGTACTGTAGGCGAGTTTCTCCGAAACTCGCGATCGCGTCTCCGCCACGGCGGATCCGGGATCGGAGAGACGCGGCTACAGGTCGCGGGTTCACACTTGTCGAGCTGCTGGTGGTGATCGCGATTATCGGCGTGCTGACGGCGCTGTTGCTGCCGGCGGTGCAGGCGGCGCGGGAGTCGGCTCGGCGGTCGCAATGTGCGAACAACGTCCGGGAGCTGGCCCTGGCGTTTCTCAATCATGAGTCGGCGCACGGCTACTATCCGACCGGCGGCTGGGGGTTCATGTGGGTCGGCGAGCCGGACGCCGGCTATGGGCATGAACAGCCGGGGAGCTGGGCGTACAACATCCTGCCGTATGTCGAGCAGCAGGCGCTGCGGCGAACGGGCGCCGGCGTGACCGACCCGTTCGAGCATCAGGCGGCGATCAAATCGGTCGTCACCACGCCGGTGCCGATCTTTCAGTGCCCGTCGAAGCGGCCGGTGCAAGGCTATCCGATCAATCCGCGGCTGGCGGCGCTGGCGATCAACGCATTCGACTGCGGACCGAACAACGGCTGCCTCGTGGCTCGCGGCGATTACCGCGCCAACGGCGGGAGCACGTGGGCCGGCGACGTCGAAGGAGTGGCGCCAACACCGGCCGACCTCGCCAAGGACGACCGCACCGGCATTTCATACCAGTACAGCATGATCCGCGCGAGCCAGGTGATCGACGGCTCTTCACACACGTTCCTACTCGGCGAGAAAGCGCTCAGCTCGGCAGCGTACGAGGACGGTTCGTACACGGCCGACGACCAATGCGTGTACTCGGGCAACGACAACGACAACGTCGGCTTCACCGGCAAAACGGCGGAGGACATCTACGTGCCGCAGCCGGATTCGCGGCCGGCCAATGCCGACCTGAAGTTCCGCTTCGGCGGGCCGCACGTCGAGGCGTTCGCGATGGCGATGTGCGACGGGTCGGTGTCGTTCCTGTCGTTCGACGTGGACGCGGTGGCGTTCTGGCGGCTGGGGGGGCGGAATGATGAGCGGTGAAGTTTTCGCCACTTGCGCGCGGTGATCGTTGAGTGCTGAAGCACTCCACGCCGAGAGTTTTGGCGTTTTGGATTTTGGAACACGCCGTAGGGGTCCCACTTTCTGGCGCTCAAAAGTCATTGGCCCTTGACACGCGCCGCTCGGGAAAACTGGGCTCGCACGCGACTTTGACGGTCGCGGCGGAGGGTGGGTTTTGGATTTTTCAAAAAAAGTCCAAAACGCCAAAACCTTTCGCATGAGCGGCGCGGCGCGGCGAGCGCGCTCCCCTAGCGGGTGGCGGCTATTGACGTTCAGAAAGCCAATCGAACTGGGTGCCACTCGCCGTGGCGAGTGCTGACGTGGGTATTCGCTTGCCACTTCTCACTGGCAAAATGCCAGTGGCACCCTGCGGCGGGCGCGCTCCCCTAACGGGTCGCGGCTAAACGTCGCGATTTGTAGTGTTGGGTTGAGATGTCAAAGAGCTGGCGGCGCTATTGGCAGCGCCGTTGGTTTTTTGTCGCGTGAATTCTGTCGCGAAGCGTGTTTTTGGCGACAGAAATCGGTTCTGCGATTTGCGCGCAGCGTCGGCGTGCGGCCGGCCGCTGGTTAGGCCGGCTGTTGAATACGATACGCATGTACATTAACACACGGGGCGGTCAATTTCAAGGCGAGTTTTTGGGCCAGCGCCGTCTGCTCGCGCAATCTGGCGGCCTGACAGGGCAAAAAGTGCGACCGGCGGTGCAGCAGCGTGGGTCGCCGGAAGGAGGTTTGCACTCGCGCCGGCGAGGGCGTCCGTCTCAACCTTCGGCCGCTGAGATTGGGTTGGCCGGAAAGCGGCGTGCTTAAAGGACTTGCGGCTCGCCTCGGTCGCGAGGGGGGCGGCTCCGATGGCCGTTTGCCGGCCTTCCAAGATGCGGTTTTTGCCGCCGTTTTCTTGATTCCCGCGTTTTCTGATACCAAAATCTTAGCTGTCGCGCCTCTTATAGAGGCAGCACAGTGCGGGCCGGCTGGTCATTGGCATCAGTCGTTCTCCGGAAGCTCGTCTCATGGCATGTGGTGAAATGGTGGCACACTTTTTCTCTCTATCATTCGGGCTAATGCTGAGTTGGTTGCTGACCGCGCCGACGGCGCTGGCCGATGTGGTGATCGCGGCGGACGACGCCTCGAACGCGCCCTACAACGACGGCTGGAATGTCGGCGACAACGGGGGCAGCGGCTTTGGAGCTTGGTCAGTAATCGGACGGGAGAACGGCAGCGGTTTCGGCGGTGGATTTCTTTCTACAAATAATGGCGCCGTCTCCATCGGCAGCGGCGGAAATAACGCGGCGTGGGGGGTTTTTGGAAACGGCGGCGGCGTCGGGCAGGCCATTCGTCCTTTTTCTTCACCGCTTGTCGTGGGTACGACGTTTTCGATCGATATGGACAACCAAGGCATTGATACAGGGGGAACGGTCGGCTTTGGTCTGCGAAATGCCGGTGGTGACAATCTCTTTGAATTTTACTTTAAGGGCGGGGAATCGAATTACACGGTTAACGCGACAAATGTGAGCGGCTCGACGCCGGAGTTTACCTCAGACGGCCTGAGATTGGCACTGACGCTGACGGCTTCGAATGCGTTTACGCTGACGATCGACACGCTCGGCAACGGCATTGGCGTGGACAGTACGATCATGGGAAACCTGCTGAACAACGCCGACCAATCAATTACGACGATACGAGCGTTCAATGCGAACGGCGGTCCCGACGTTTTCTATAACAATCTGGTGGTGTCTGCCGTGCCGGAGTCTTCGGCGATTGGAGTGCTGGCGGCATTGGGGTTGGCGGCGGTGATTATTAAGCAGCGGCTGGCGGGCTGATATCGGCTGGGCTTGCCGTGTACCCGCATCGCACTGCTGGACGAGCCAGCAGTGGCACCCGGCGGGGTAGCACCCCCGCGCGTCCGCGACCAGCGGTCGCGGCTTTCTGGGCGGCGTGGTGGCCGTGTACCCGCTTCGCACCGCTGGACGAGCCAGCAGTGGCACACTCAGCGCCCTCCGGACTCGTCAAAAATGGCCGCAAATGCTGGCCTAAAGTGCGGTTGCGTTCTAGAATCGGTGCGTTACATTGGTGGGGATCGTACATTTTTTGTCACAGTATCAAGTAGTAGGAAGAGTTGTAGCAGTCGCATCGAGCACAAGCTAAGCCGCGGCGCGTCGTCGTCGCGAGGGCCGGCGCCAGCGAGCGCGCGCCCGACGAAGTGAACGCTCACGTCGAACGCCGACAGCGACCGAAAGGGTGCGGAAAGCTAGATGTCAGTCACGAAAGATCGCAAGCGGGAATTGATCGACCAGTACGGCCGGACGGAGAGCGACACGGGTTCGCCCGAGGTGCAGGTATCGATCCTGACGAGCCGCATTGCGGAGATGACCAAGCATCTGCAGCTCCACAAGAAGGATTTTGCCAGCCGCCGGGGTCTGTTGGGCATGGTCAGCCGCCGGCGTCGCCTGCTGGATTACGTGAAGCGCACCAATCCGCAGTCGTATCTGGATTTGCTCCGGCGTTTGGACCTCCGCAAGTAGCGCTTTCGCCCTTGGTGGCGGGATTGTCGGCTGGCGGCCGGCATTGGGCGCTTGCGGTTTCGTTGGTCGCACGTTCGTTTACGCGTCCCCTTTCTGGGGCGGGTCTTCGTGGCGTTGTCCCGGAGGGCGTGGCCCTCCGGCTATTGGCAGGCGTTGCCTCGGGGCTAGGAGAGATGCGGTGCTGGGGCTCGTAACCCAGTTAGGAATTGGAAAATTGAATCGCATTCGAGTTGAAAAGAAGATTGGAAAAGGAACGTTCTCATTTGAAACCGGCGCCCTGGCGAAGCAAGCCGCCGGCGCTGTGTTGGTCCGGTATGCCGACACGGTCGTGCTGGTGGCGGCAGCCAGCGATAAGCCTCGGCCCGGCATCGACTTCTTCCCGCTGACGTGCGACTACCGCGAGCGGACGGCCGCGGCAGGCAAATTCCCCGGCGGCTTTATCAAGCGCGAGGGGCGGCCCACGCTGAAAGAGACCTTGACCTCGCGGTTAATGGACCGGCCGATTCGGCCGTTGTTCCCCGAGGGGTTCAACGACGAAGTTCAGATTCAGGCGTTCGTGATGGCGAGCGACCGGCAGACGGACGGCGACGTGCTGGCGATGAATGGCGCGGCAGCGGCGCTGGGCGTTTCGGAGCTGCCGTTCCAGGGGCCGTTGGCCTCGGTGCGGCTGGGGCAGGTTGACGGCAAGTTCGTGCCGTTCCCGACGCAGGACGAGTTGGAGGTCAGCACGCTGGACCTGATCGTGTCCGGCACGAAGGAAGCGGTGCTGATGATCGAGGGCTTCGGCCGTGAGCTGCCGGAGGACGAGATGGCCGAGGCCATTCTCACCGCTCACAAGTACGTGAAGGAGCTGTGCGACTTGCAGCAGGAGCTGATCGACAAGGCAGGCAAGCAGAAGCGAGAGTTTGTGGCGCCGGCGTCGGACGGCTTGTCCGACAAGCTGAAAGAGAAGTACTACGCCAAGGCTCGCGAGGCGAAGCAGACGGAAGGCAAGCACGCTCGGGCCGACGCCATGCGGGCTGTGAAGGAGCAGGCCCAGGCCGAGCTGATTCCCGATCCGGCGGCGGAAGGCGCGTATCAACTGGCTTCCTTCTCGAAGGCGTGGCACGACATGGAGGCGCGGATTGTCCGCGACCTGATTCAAGGCGGCACGCGGCCGGACGGGCGCGACTACAAGACGCTGCGGGCGATTCACTGCGAGGTGGATTTGCTGCCGCGCGTACACGGCTCTGCGATGTTCCAGCGCGGCGAGACGCAGGCGCTGATCACGGTGACGCTCGGCACGGGCCGCGACGAGCAGCGCGTGGACGGGCTGTTCGACGAGTACTCGAAGCGGTTCATGCTGGATTACAACTTTCCGTCGTTCTCGGTGGGCGAGGTGCGGCCAATTCGTGGGCCGGGGCGGCGTGAGATCGGCCACGGCGCCTTGGCCGAGCGAAGCGTGAACCCGGTGCTGCCGGACCACGACGAGTTCCCGTACACGGTGCGGGTGATTTCGGACATTCTGGAGTCGAACGGCTCCAGCTCGATGGCCTCGGTGTGCGGGGCGACACTGGGGCTGATGGCCGCCGGCGTGCCGATCACCAATCCGGTCGCGGGCATCTCGACGGGCCTGGTGAAGGACGGCGAGAAGTGGGTGCTGCTCACCGATATCATCGGTGACGAAGACCACTACGGCGACATGGATTTCAAGATCGCCGGCACGCAGAACGGCATCACGGGCATTCAGCTCGACCTGAAGATCGACGGCATTAGCGAGGAGATCATCCGGGCGACGCTGGCCCAATCGCGCGAGGCGCGGCTGGAAATCCTGCGGTCGATGCTCTCGACGATTCCGCGGCCGCGCACATCGGTGGCGGAGAGCGCTCCGCGGCTGTTCCGCACGCAGATCAACCCGGACAAGATTGGCCTGTTGATCGGCCCCGGCGGCAAGACGATCCGCGGCATTCAGGAAGAAACGGGCGTCACGATCGACGTGCAGGAAGACGGCACGGTGACAATCGCCGGCGGCGACGAAGCGTCGGCCCGTGCGGGCCTGGCGAAGGTCGAAGCCCTGACGGCGAGCGTGCAGGTCGGCCGCGTTTACGACGGCACCGTGACGAGCGTGAAGGACTTCGGCGCGTTCGTCGAAATCCTGCCGGGCCGCGACGGGCTGTGCCACATCAGCGAGCTGGCGGAAGGCTACGTCTCGTCGGTGGGCGACGTGTGCAAGGTGGGCGACCACATGAAGGTGAAGGTGATCGCCGTCGATGAGCAGGACCGCGTGAAGCTCAGCCGCAAGGCGGCGCTGCGGGAGGAAGCTCAACAGGAAGAGCCGGTCGAGGCGTAACGCGGCGTTAATCAGAATTTGAAGCGAACAGCGGGGCCGAACGACGGCCCCGCTGCTTTGCGCGGACAGGAAATATGTCGAGCGACGGACAACAGAGCGACCCGTATGAAAAGCTGCTCGCGCAGTACACGGAGATGGCGCGCCTAGCCGGGGCGCTGGCGCATGAGATTAAGAACCCGCTGTCCACGATTCGGCTGAACATGGAGCTGCTGGCGGAGGACCTAGAGGATTCGCCGGAGCCGGTGCAGCGGCGCGCCGTGAAGCGCGTGGACGTGATGAAGCGCGAATGCCAGCGGCTGCAGGATTTGCTCGACGACTTTCTGAATTTCGCGAAGGTGCGGCGGCTGAACCTGCAGCCGACGGATTTGAACGCCGAGATTGACGAGACGCTCGACTTCTTCGAGCCGGAGGCGGCGGCGGGCGACGTGGAGATCGTGCGGTATCTCGATCCGAACCTGCCGCGGGTGTTGCTGGACGCCGAGTCGTTCCGCAGCGCGCTGATCAATCTGCTCTTGAACGCCAAGCAGGCGATGCCAAAGGGAGGGCAGTTGGTGGTGCGCACCGCGGCGAGCGCCGACACGGTGACGGTTCACCTCATCGACACGGGCGTGGGTATCGACGAGCAGACGGCGGCGCACATGTTCGAGGCGTTTTACTCGACGAAGCCGGGCGGCTCTGGCCTTGGGCTGCCGACGACGACGAAGATCATCGAAGCCCACGGCGGGCAGATTCTTGTCCACAGCGAAGTGGGGCGGGGGACGCAGTTCACGATTGAGCTGCCGGCGCTGCGGCGGCTGGGCTCGAGCGCCGGCGCATCAGCGGTTGCCGCGGCGGATTAGTTGCATCCAATCCCGAGCGCCGTGAAAAACGCGAGAGATTTCCACGCCTTGCCGCGTTTGGGAATAACAGATCACGTAGTTATGCGCCGGCGGCCTCGGTGAAAAGACGCGAAGCCCCGCTCTCAGCTCATCACGCCGCTCGCCGGCCTCTGGATTCTCACCAAGGACTTCAAACGCGTCGAACAAGGCCGCGACGACGCGCTTTGCGGCGCGTTCGTTTTGAGCAATCAAATAGTCGGCGATGCCGTCCAGATCCGGGGCGCACTGCTTCGAGAGTCGATAAGCGGCGGGCTTCATCAATCGTGCTGTTGTCCGGCGCGCTGTCTGGCTCGGTCCAAGAGTCCGTCGAAGAATTCTCGCAGGCCTTCCTGATCGAATTCTAGGTACTCGCCCTCTTCGAGCTGCCGGTGGCCGATGTCAATTCGGACCAGTAAATCCTGTCGTTCACGAAGCAGGTCCACTGCGGCTTCGAGCGCCGCGGACCGAGACGGAAAGAACCCGCGAGACACGGTTTCGCCGAGAAATGCTTCGGAGTCACTGGATAGATCGATTGACATGCGTTGCTCCTCCAAGGTCATTATGCCGTAAATGGATGGCAGGTCAAAACGAGTTCTCGGCGGTTCGGCCGCCCCTTTTTTGGGGTACGCCAGCCCCGTATCATCGTCGGTATGTCCAAGACGACGGCCGCGGCGGCGGCTCCTATTAAAGTGCTGGTGATCGACGACGAGGCGGCGCATGCCGACGCGGTGGCGGATAGCCTGGCGCGCGTCGGCTACGAGTGCACGGTGGCCACGAGCGCTCACGACGGTATCGCGATGCTTTCGCGCGATGCGTTCGAGGTGGTCGTCACCGATCTACGGATGAAGGACGCGACGGGGCTGGACGTGCTCGCGAAGGCGAAGGAGCTGTTGCCGGACGCGGAGGTGATCGTCGTCACCGGGCATGGCACGGTGCAGTCGGCCGTCGAGGCGATGCAGCAGGGGGCGTTCAACTACCTGCTGAAGCCGCTGGATTTGAAGCAACTGCGGGCCGTGGTGGACAACGCGTCGCGGAATCAGCACTTGCGGCGGGCGAATGCCGAGCTGAGCCGGCGGCTGGATGAGAAGTTCGGCTTCGAGGGGGTTATCGGCAACAGCCCGCAGATGCACGAGGTGGTCGATCGCTTGCGGCGAATCGCGCCGACGGACGCGACGGTGCTGATTCAAGGCGAAACGGGCACCGGGAAAGAGCTGGTGGCGCAGGCGATTCATCAGAACAGCCCGCGGAAGGCCCGCCCGTTTGTGGCGCTGAACTGTGCGGCCCTCAGCGAGCACATTCTGGAGAGCGAGTTGTTCGGGCACATTCGGGGGGCGTTCACGGATGCGAGTGCCGATCGCATCGGTAAGTTCGAATACGCGAACGGCGGCACGATGTTTCTCGACGAAGTGGGCGACATGCCGCTGCCGACGCAGATCAAGCTGTTGCGCGTGCTGGAGAACCACGAGATCACGCGCGTGGGGTCGAATGACCCGGTCAAAGTGAACGTGAGAATTCTGTCGGCGACGAATCGCGATTTGGAGGAAGCGATTCGCAACGGGACATTTCGCGAGGATTTGTACCACCGGCTGAAGGTGGTGACGATCCGCTTGCCGCGGCTGGCCGAGCGGGCGCCGGACATTCCGCTCTTGATCGAGCATTTCATTCAGCTGCACAGCGCCCGGCATCACAAGAAGATCCGGACGATCACGGTGGCGGCTCGGCGGAGGCTCATGTCGTACAGTTGGCCGGGGAACGTGCGGGAGTTGAAGAACGTCATCGAGAGTATGGTGGTCGTGGATTACGACGAAGTGCTGGACGTGGACGACCTGCCGCCGGAGCTCGCCGGGGGCGATGGCCAGGCGCCATTGCCGACGGCCGTCGATGGGTTGGCGTCGCTCGTGGGCCGGCCACTGTCGGAGCTGGAGGGGTTGCTCATCGGCGAGACGCTCAAGGCGACCGGCGGCAATCGTGAAGAAGCGGCCGCGATGCTCGGCATTGGCGAGCGGACGTTGTATCGGAAGATTAAAGAGTACGGACTGCACTAAGAAGATTTTTTGCCGCGAATCTCGCGAATCTTCGCGAATCGTCAGAAAGTTGTAACTTGCCGCGACCAGAGCGCTCCCCTATCGGGTCGCGGCAAAACACGTGCGATTTATTGTTTGTTTTTGATCCGCGCGGATTCGCGAGATTTGCGGCGAAAACTCTTATCATGCCAACGATTCGCCAACTGCCGCCGAATGTTGTGAATAAGATCGCGGCGGGGGAGGTGATCGAGCGGCCGGCGAGCGTGGTGAAGGAACTGGTGGAGAATTCGATCGACGCCGGCGCGCGGCGGATCGACGTGGCGGTGGAGCAGGGCGGGGTGGAGTTGATCCGCGTCGTGGACGACGGCTGCGGCGTGGCGCCGGAGCAGTTGGAGCTGGCGCTGGCGAGCCATGCCACGAGCAAAATCGTGGATGCGGATGATCTGTTTCGCGTGGGGACGCTGGGATTCCGGGGGGAGGCGCTGGCGTCGATTGCGGCGGTGAGTAAGTTGACGTTTCGCAGCCGGCCCGCTGAAGCGGAGCTCGCGAATGAGCTTGAAGTTGTGGGAGGGCGCGCGGAGGCGCTACGACCGGCGGGGGGGCCGTGCGGGACGACGGTTGAGGTGCGGAATCTGTTCTTCAACACGCCGGTGCGGCAGAAGTTTTTGCGCACCGTGCAGACGGAGATGGGGCACATTGTCGAGGCCGTCTCGCGGTTGGCGCTAGCGCATCCGGCCATTCATTTTACGCTGTCGCACAATGGCCGGGTGCTGCATGAGCTGCCGCCGGGTGACGCGCGTGCGCGGATCGCGGCGCTGTTTGGGCCGGAGCTGGCGGACAGCTTGATTCCGATTCAAAGCCTGGACGGCGAGGTGCAGCTTGCGGGTGAAGTGGCGAACCCCTCGCAGAGCCGGCCGAATAATCGGATGCAGTATTTGTTTCTGAACGGCCGGTTTATTCGCGACCGCTCGCTACAGCACGCGCTGGGGGAAGCGTATCGCGGGCTCTTGCTCACGGGGCGGTTTCCGATCTGCTTTTTGCACCTGCGGATGCCGCCGGCGGCGGTGGACGTGAACGTACACCCGACGAAGCTGGAAGTGCGGTTTCAGGACGGCGGGCGGATTTACAGCCAACTGCTCGGGGCGCTGCGGACGAAGTTCCTCTCGACGGATCTTGTCGCGCGGGCGTCGGCGCCGCCGATGACCGTTGACGCCGGCGCGGATGCGGCGGATGAACTCGCGCCGGCCGCGGCTTCGTCGCATGATCTCTGGGAATGGGCGAAGCGGCAGCTATCGCCCGGAGTGGCGGACGACGGCTCGTCGCGCGACTTCGCCGCGCCTTTCGCGGAACGGACCGACGGGCTGCAATTTCATCGCATTGATCTGCCGCCGCTCGTGGGCCGCGCTCCCGCGCCGCACGTGCCAACGCCAAGCGCGGGCGAAACGCTAACCCCATCCGCGGCCCACGCGCCTAAGATTGAAAGCGAGTCGCAGCGTCCGCCGCGCGCCCTGCAAATTCACAACCGGTACCTTGTGGCTGAAACGTCGGATGGGTTAGAAGTCATCGACCAACACGCCCTGCACGAGCGCATCTTGTACGAAGCGCTCCGGGAGCGCGTGCTGGCCGGCGCGGTCGAGAGCCAGCGGCTGCTCGTGCCGGAGCCGATCGACCTGGCGCCGAGCGAGGCCGCCGCGGCGCTGGAGCATCGCGACGTGCTGGCGCAGCTTGGGATGGAAGTCGAATCGTTCGGCGGCGAGACGCTGCTCATTTCCACCTACCCGGCGATGCTCGCGAACCTGCCGCCGGGCGAGGTGCTCCGCGGTCTGGTGGAGCAACTGCTGCACGAGGGGAAGCGGCCGGAGTCGCGCGACGTGCTGGATGAGCTGCTCCACATGATCGCCTGCAAGGCGGCGATCAAATACGGCGACCGGCTAACGCCGCAGGAGATCGACGCCCTGCTGGAACGCCGCGACCTGGCCCAGGACCACCATCACTGCCCGCACGGCCGGCCCACGGCCCTGGTTTTCACGCGGGAACAGCTCGACCGGCAGTTCAAGCGGATTTGAACAGCCGCCGCCGATGTAGCACAATAGTAATCTTCAACCGCTGAAGAATAATTAACAGAAGGTCGCAAAGGTCGCCAAGAGTAAAGACCAGAAGTCTGATGAATTGGTGCTCAGTGATCCGGTCTTAATCCGGCCACGAGTAGCTAGAACGGGTTTAAAAACCGGGGGCTAGCGCCCCGCGGCTGATGAAATTAGCCGGAACGCGCTAGCGTCCGGTTTAGCACAATTGGTTTTGAAATCACTTCTAAGCAAACTGCCATAAGCGATTAGACTTTGCCAATGTTCCTTGACTTTGCGACCTTCTGTAACCACCCTTTGAGTCCGTTTGTACGATGATCTGCGTTGCCATTGGCCGTAGCCGCCACAAGCATATGATGGCGGAGCACCAGCACCTTGCCGAGCAAGGCGCGAAGATGGTCGAGCTGCGCCTCGACTACGTGGCCGGCCGGGTGAACATCCGCCGGCTGATGGCCGAGCGGCCCGAAGGTTGCCAGGTGATCATCACGGCGCGCCGCAAGGAGGACGGCGGCAAATGGCAGGGGACCGAGGAAGCTCGCCAGCTGCTCTTGCGCGAGGCGATCGCTGAAGGCGTTGATTGGGTGGATCTGGAAGAGGACGTCGCGGGGCAGATTCGCCGTTTCGGCCGCACTAAGCGGATTGTGAGCTACCACAACTTCCGCAAGACGCCCGACGACCTGCGCGAGCTGCACGAGCGGATGGCGGGGCTCGATCCGGACGTCATCAAGATTGCCACGATGGCCAACACGCCGCATGACAACGTGCGGGTGTTGGAGATGATGCAGGAAAGCGAGATCCCGACCGTCGGCATGTGCATGGGCGACATCGGCACGCCGTCGCGCATTCTGGCGGGCAAATTCGGGGCGCCATTCACTTACGCCACGTTCCATCACGAGCGGACGCTCGCTCCCGGTCAACTCAGCTTCCGGCAGATGACGGAGATCTACAACTACGAGCGGATTGGGCACAACACGATGGTGTACGGCGTGATCGCTGACCCGATCGGCCACAGCCTCAGCCCGCACGTCCACAACGCGGCGTTCGAGGCGCGGGGCATCGACGCGGTGTACGTGCCGTTCCGCGTACCGGCGGATTCGCTGGGGCAGTTCATGGAAGACGCGCCGCGGCTAGGGATCAAAGGGCTGAGCGTCACGATTCCCCACAAGGAAGCCATCGGCCGGCATCTGACGAAGGTCGATCCTGCGGTGAAGAGCATCGCGGCGGTGAACACCGTGGTGTTCGACGCCGCCGAGCGCATCGGCTACAACACCGACTACAACGCGGCGATGGATTGCCTGGAGCATGCGCTGGGGCAAATTGGCGCCGAGCCGAGCCCTCTGAAGGGGAAGCGCGTGCTGGTGCTGGGCGCCGGCGGCGTGGCCCGGCCGATTGTGTTCGGACTGCGGAAGCGCGGGGCGCTGACGAGCATTGCCTCGCGGACCTTGGCCCGCGCCGAGCGGCTGGCGAGCGCCTTTGACGCGAAAGCCATCGAATGGGAAGCTCGCCATCGCAATCCGGTGGACATTCTCATCAACTGTACGCCGGTCGGCATGCACCCGAACGTCGATGAATCGCCGATCCACAAGACATTCCTGAAACCGGCGATGATGGTTTTCGACACAGTGTATAACCCCGAGTCAACGCTGCTGGTGAAAGACGCCCGGGCGCGGAACTGCGGCGTGATCACCGGCGTCGAGATGTTCGTCCGGCAGGCGATGCTGCAGTTCTTTCTATTCACCCGCAAGGAGGCCCCGGCGGAGCTGATGCGCGACGTGTTGAAACGGGCGATTGGCCCGGTGAAGTTCGCCCCACCGCCGACCTCGGACGACTGATCGATGGAAGTTGAGTCGATCGCCCTCATTGGATACCGCGGGACCGGCAAGACGACGATCGCCCAGCGGCTGGCCGGCGCGCTTGGCTGGGATTGGGTGGACGCCGACGTTGAGGTGGAGTTGCGAGCGGGGAAGAGCATTGCGGCGATTTTTGCCGATGATGGCGAGTTGGCGTTTCGCGATCTGGAAGCAGCCGTTGTGGCGGAGCTGTGCGGCCGAACGCGGACGGTGATTGCGCTGGGCGGGGGGGCGATCTTGCGCGAGGAAAACCGCCGGGCGATTGGCGGTTGCGGGGCCGTCGTTTGGTTGCGGGCATCGGTGGATGCCATCGAACAGCGCATGGCGGCGGACCCGGCGACCGCGGCCAGGCGGCCGAATCTTACGGCGGCCGGGGGCCGGACGGAAATTGAGCGAGTGTTGGCCCAACGGACGCCACATTACCGGGCGTGTGCTACGCTTGTGGTTGATACCGACGCTAAGGATCCTGCCGAAATCAGCGGCGAGATCCTTGCGGCGCTGAATGATCACGCGTAACGCGGCTCGATGAGGTTATGTTAGCCGGCGCCGCCAGCGGCGCCGCGGACGCGGCATCGGGACGATGCCGGCTAACGGCACACCACTCCTGTTCACAATCGCCACCCGCATGATGCTTGCCGCGTTGCCGATGCCTTGGGGATGCGTGCTGGCCGGCGTGGCGGGCCTCGTGGCCGGCTCGTATGTGAATTGGGCCGTCTACACGCTGGCGTGGAACGCGCGGCCGATTTCGCCATGGGCCGGCGCTCATCCTGAGGCGCCGGCCCGCCGCCGCTTGGATCGCCTGCCGGTGCTCGGCTGGGTCGGCATGCGGCGCGAGGCGGTGCTCCACGGCGAGCGTTTCTGGTTGCGGCCGATGGTCATTGAACTGCTCCTGGCGGCCGGATGGGCGGGGCTGTACTGGTGGGAAGTCGATCGGCA
>JAICUM010000147.1 GCA_025935855.1 Pirellulales bacterium
ACCAACAAACCGCGTCCCGTGCGGCATGGCGAAGGGCTCTCGGGACCAACAGATACTAAACCTCTCGCCCGGCGGGCAGGGCCATTATACTCGCAGCGGGCGTGCCAAACACCCGGTAGGAACATCCACGGACTCAATCCGCAACCTCAAGACCATTTAAGGCTTTTCCACGGACTTTTTTATCTCTGCGAGGCGATTCTTGAGCTTTGCGAGGCGTTGCGGCTCGGCTGCCGACAAATCGTGCTCCTCACCGGAATCATTTTTCACATTGAATAACAACCCCGGCGGCGGGACTTCTCGGTTGTGGCCGGGGTTCAGGCCATCGCGTGTGGTTCCCGGCGAGACGTATTTCCACTCACCGACGCGTAGGGCCAGTGCGCCTTGTTCGTGCACCAGGTCGCTGCGGCCGATGCGATCTTCTCCCAGCAGAGTGTCGAGCTCGTCGCGGCTGTCGGGGCAGGCGCCCTTTGGCAGCTCCGCGCCGACGAGCTTCGCCAGTGACGCTGCTAAATCGATCTGCCCGAAGAGGGCGTCGCTCTGCTTGCCGGCAGGCGCGTGCTTTGGCCAGCGCACGACCAGCGGCGTGCGCGTGCCGCCTTCGAATTTGGAGTATTTGCCTGCGCGATACGGGCCGTTGGGATCTTGCTTGCCGAGTCGCTTGTTCGCCTCGTCTCGATAGCCGTCGTCCAGCACGGGGCCGTTGTCGCTGGCGAACATCACCAGCGTGTTGTCGGCCAGGCCCAGCCGATCGAGCGTGGCCAGCACTTCGCCCACGCACCAATCAAGCTGCACGATTGCATCGCCGCGCGGCCCGCCTCCGGATTTCTCGACAAAACGCGAATGGGGGACGCGCGGCACGTGGACGTCGTGCGTGGCGAAGTAGAGGAAAAACGGCCCGGCTTTGTGCTCTTCGATAAATCCCGTGGCGTGTCGCGTCAGCACGTCGGCCATGTCCTCGTCCACCCAGCGGGCCCGCTGGCCGCCGGTCATCCAGCCGATGCGTGAGATGCCGTTGACGATCGATTGATCGTGCCCGTGCGACCAGCGCTGTTTGAGCGACTCGGGCCGCTCCTTTCCCGAAGGCGACTTGTCGATCCGCTCCGTGTAACTCGCCGCGATCGGGTCCGCCGGATCGAGATCAACCACGCGGCCCTGCTCCATGTACACACACGGCACGCGGTCGCCGGTGGCCGGCATGATGAAGTGGTAGTCAAAGCCCACCTCGCGCGGCCCGGGGCGAACTTCGCCGTTCCAATCGACCTTGCCTTCGCCGAGCCCCAAGTGCCACTTGCCCACCGCCGCGGTGGCGTAACCGGCCTGCTTTAACAACGAGGGAAGCGTGACGGTTCCCGGCTTGATAATGAGATTGGCATCGCCCGGCAGGATGCCGGTCCCCTTTTGCCGAAAGGCATACCGCCCGGTGAGCAGCGCGAACCGTGATGGCGTACAGGTGGCGGCCGAGGAATGCGCGTCGGTGAAGCGCAAGCCTTCCCGCGCCAGACGATCGATATTCGGCGTCGCGATCGCGCCGCCATTACAGGCGACGTCGCCGTAGCCTAAATCGTCGGCGTAAATCAGCACGATGTTCGGTGGCGCGCCCTCAACCGCTCTGAATGGGAAGAGTCCCGCCATACTTACTAAGAATGCAAACACAATCGCTTTGCGCATATTCCACCACAAGTTGAGAGCCAAACCTGGAAACAACAGTCGCGCCACCGCTAGGTTTTACTCAGCATTGCAATCCGTACACAGGGGTACGGATAAGCGGAAGAGCCTTTGCGTGCTTTGCGACCTTCTGTTCAGTGGACGGCTTTTTAGAACAAAAGGTCGCAAAGGACGCAAAGAGCTGATCCACTGCACAGCCAGCAGCGGCGCCCGATGAAGCTGTTAAACTGCCCCTGCATGTTCAGCGGCTTCCGCTTCCGCGCGCGAGTCCGCCAGCGGCAGCTGCACGGTGAAGGTTGTGCCCACGTCCGGCACGCTACGGCAGATAATCTCTCCGCCGTGGTTGTGAATCACCGATTGGCAAATGCTCAACCCCAGGCCGGTGCCGCCGCTGCCGGCCTGGCGCGAACGCGCCGATTCGGCCCGATAGAACCGCTCGAAAATATGCTGCTGGTCTTCGGCCGAAATGCCCTGCCCCGTGTCGCTCACGCTCAGCCGAACGCCGCGGGCGTCGGCGTCTACCGTCACGGTCACCGCTCCGCCGGGCGGCGTGTATTTCACGGCGTTATCAATGAGGTTGTTTAACACCTGTCTTAAATGGTGGGGATTTCCATTCACGGGGGCGTGCATGAGCGTCGCCGCGTGGAGTTCGACCCCGCGCGCGTCGGCCACGCCGCTGAACATGTCCACGGACTTCGCCGCGAGATCCGCCAGGTCCACGCGCTCGAACTTGTTCGCCGGCAGGTCCGCTTCCGTCTCCGCCAACAACAACAGTTGATTCACCAGCGCCTCAAGCGCCGAGCACTCCTCGATCACATCCACCATTAGCTCTTCGTATTCCTCGGTGGTGCGCGCCACGTTGAGCGCCACTTCGACCGAGCTGCGTATCGCCGCCAGGGGCGTGCGCAATTCATGCGCCGCGTTCGCCAGGAAATCACGCTTAATGTTTAGATACGTCGCGATTCGATCGAGCAGGCTGTTGATCGTTTGCGCCAGTTGATCCAGCTCGTCCCCCGAACCGCGGATCGGCAGCCGTTCGTCCAAATGGCTGGGCCGCAACCGCGAGGCCGTGGTCGTGATTTCCCCCACGGTGTGCGCCGCCCGCCCGGCCAGAAAATACCCGCACAAGGGCGCCGTCAGCAGCACCGCGGCGCTTGCCATCAGCACGCCCCAGTCGATCCGCCGCATATCATCGTTGATGTATTGGAGCGTGGCGCCCACGCGAATGATCTCGACGCCGCCGGCCGTCTTTTCAATCCGGTTCTCGACGATGCGATCGCCGTTGAACGAGATCGGCGCGAATTCCTTCCCAAACGGCGGCCGCGGCAGATTCGGCCGGGCGCCCGGCGTCGCCCAAATCAGATTCTCGTCGGCGTCTAGCAGCTTCACATACCAGCCGCGATTCTCGTGACCTTCAGCCATGCGCGTGAACTCGCGCTGCAGCGCTTCGAATCCGAGCTTGGACTCTACCGACAGACCGAGTTCCACCTCGCGCGCATCGTCGATGAGCACCTGGTCGAGCTCATGAATCAACGCCCACCGGACGCCTTGCCGCAGGCCGACGAGCGTCACCACGGCGGTGATGATGACCACCGCGGCATTCCACACCGCCAGCCGAAAGCGCAGCGTGCGCCACACGCCGGCCTCGGGCTTACCTTTATTGACGGCAGTTTCCGGCATGGAAGAGGCGCACTTCGTAGAGATTGCTGCTCGACGTAATCGAAGCCAGCCACCAGTTAGGAACAGTCCGCAGATGACGCAGATATTCGCAGATTGGCTCCGCCGTTGTTGACGGCAAAGCTCCCACTCATATCCGCCTAGTTCTTATCTGCGGCGATCTGCGTCATCTGCGGAAAAAAATGCGTTACACAGCCCGCAAGACGTAGCCGCGGCCGCGGATGGTTTGCAGCAGCGGCGGGTGGAAGTCGCGATCGATCTTCCCGCGCAGCCGCGTGATGTGGACCTCGATCACGTTGGTCACGCCTTCCCAATTCGAGTCCCATAGGTGCTCGCTGAGCATCTTTCGGGTGAGCACCTGGCCAGCGTTCCGCATCAGGAATTCCAGCAAGCTGAACTCGGTGGGCGTCAGGTCAATCTCGGTGTTGTCGCGCGTGACCCGGCGCGTCGAAAGATCGAGCGACAGCGGCCCCACGCGCAGTTGCTGCGAGTTCAAGTGCAGCGACCGCCGCGAAACCGCGGACAGCCGCGCCAGCAGCTCCGGGAACGAGAACGGCTTGATGATGTAATCGTCGGCGCCGGCGTTTAGCCCCGCCACGCGTTCTTCAACCGAGCCCAAGGCCGTGAGGATCACGACCGGCGTGCGAATGCCCTGGCCGCGCACTTCGGTCAGCACGTCCAAGCCCGAGCGATCCGGCAGCAACAGGTCCAGCACGATCGCGTCGCACTTCTGGGCGATTGCCTGCTCCAGCCCTTTCTCGCCGTTCTTCACCCACGTGCATCGATGCCCGGCGTCCTCCAGCCCGCGACGCAGCGCCTTGCCCAGAATTTCGTCGTCTTCGATCACCAACACATCCATCGTCGGCGCCGATTCCGCCGAATGGTTTCCTGAGGCGACGCGCCGCTCGCTGCTTAATGTCACGTTCATGGCTTCCTGTGTGCTGGAGGTGCGGGGTAGATAAACAGACTGCAAAGTTCCCTTGCCGGAAACTCTGCGGACCATTGTACGTTCCGGGCGAATTACAGCATTGTAATTCTCGCTCGGTCGTCCTATCACTAGTATACCAAGTCGAAGTCGCTTACGAAGGAACTCGCCCGCGACTTGCGGCGCCTTCCCGCCTACCTTCACCCGCATCTTTCCTACGTCGCGCCCTTCCGCCTTTCCTCCGGACCACGCGGCAGCGACTGTCGCGGAACCGCGCCCCAGCGCGGACAGTTTGCTGCGCGCCGCTGAGCTTACAGAACTGCAACACGTTATCGACCACGCGGCGCATTACCTGCCGACGCAAGGTCCGCTGACGGTCTTCGTTCACCACAACACGCTTCACGCCTTCGAGGACCGGTCGTTTTCGCTCGCCGTGCGGGAAGCGTTCGAGCGCTATGGTTGTCAGCCCTATTTCTCCGAAAGCCGCTATCGCGAGGAATTGGCGGGCGGGCGAATTCGGCCGGACGATCTCGCCGCGGTGCTGCAAGAAGATCTTGGCGACGGGGCCGACGAACTCGTTGGACTCTTAGGCACGCGGTTTCATTTGCGGCTTGCGATGCTGCAGCACTCGCTGCATTCAGCGCCCAGCGCCGAGCTGCGATGGGTGATCGCCGAAACCGACGCCCTCCGCCGGTTTCGCCAAGACGTGCCAAGCGAGCTGCGAAAACGCGCCCTCGACAGCACGCGCCGCTGGATCATGCGGGACTTTCGCGGCGCTCACAACCTCGCCGGCGCGTATTCGGCCGAACTGCGCGGCATCGTCTCGGAACTTTTCGACGAACTTCGTGGGGCGTCGATCGAAGAGTGGACGGACGACGCCTGGGAGTCATTCTATTTGCGGTTGCTGTGGCGGATTTGTTCCGCCGGCGTGAGGAATGTCGCCTGCACGCCCGGTCCGTCGGTCGGGGGCCATCGCCACCGCGACGAGCTGCTCAACGCGGCCGGGCACGACTCCGACGAGCTGGTCAACGACGTTCTCATCCGTTTTTGCGCCGCGTTCCTCGACCAGGGTTTCGCACACTGGACGCTGCCCGATCGGGACGCGGGCTTCTACCGGTCGTTTCTCGAACTCTACGGCCAGCCCGGCGGCCTGCTGCCCGCTTGGATGCACGGCATTCCGCAGGAGTTACGCCGTCTCAACGAGCACAACGTCCCACCGCTGGAATGCATCGCCGACTCGCTCGAGCGACTGGGCGTCGCCGCTACGGAACGCGAACAGTTCATCATGTCCTCGCTGCTCGCGTTGCGCGGCTGGGCCGGCATGATCTGGCAAATGGAAACCAACGCCCAGTGGACCCTTCATCCGGCGCCAAAAGGTTCGCTCACCGAACTGCTCGCCATTCGCCTGCTGCTGGAACGCTATGCGGTGAGCTTCACAGCCCGCGAGCAGCTTGGCTATGACGGTTCGCTGGCGGCGTTGCGCGATGCCATCGGAGCACGCTATTCCCCGCGAGCCGACGGTTCCGCAGTGCAACGGGCGTTTTTGTTTTTCCAACTGGCGCAGGTTCGCGGCCTCACGCCCGAACAGTTGTATCGCCAACCGCCGAAAACATGGGCGCGACTCGGCGAGGAAATGGAGGCATTCTCCGAGTTGGAGCGGCGCCGCATCTTCCAGCTTGCGTACGAGCGACGCTATCGAATCGAAACGCTCGACGCGATCAGCGTGCAAGCCAAACGGATCAGGGAAGGACCAGCGGCGGCGAGCGCGCCGCCGCTGTTTCAGCTCTTCTGTTGCATCGACGATCGCGAAGAGTCCTTCCGGCGTCATCTCGAGGAGATTGAACCGCGCTGCGAAACCTTCGGCTACGCCGGGTTCTTCGGCGTCGCGATGTACTACCGCGGCGCCGCCGAAGCCTATCCCCGGCCGCTTTGTCCGGTGGTCATCAAGCCCAACCATTATGTCGAGGAAC
This sequence comes from Pirellulales bacterium, assembly GCA_025935855.1. Lineage (GTDB taxonomy): Bacteria > Planctomycetota > Planctomycetia > Pirellulales > Lacipirellulaceae > Lacipirellula. The sequence goes on from JAICUM010000147.1 coordinate 6,238, forward strand.
ACCCCGCCGACGCGGTGGCCGAGGCGCACCGCCGCCGCGCCTGGGCCCGCCGGTTGCTTGGCTCGGCCTCGCATGAAGTGCATCGCGGCAGCCTGTCGCTCGTCGGCGGCGCCGTGGCCAGCGTGTTCGGCTCGATCGCATCGCTGCCAATGGTGCTGCGCATCTTGTTTCCGCGCACCACGGCTCATCTGCGCCGGCTTGCCGGACACACCGTCCGGCCGCCGGCGACGCAACTTTTGTTGGAGCGACAGGATCCCACGCCTGGACCCGAGCCGGGTCACATCGGCTATACCGTGAGCGAGATGGCCGACGTCGTCGAGCGGACTCTTCGCGACAACGGGCTGACATCCACATTCGCGCCGCTGGTGATTCTGCTCGGCCACGGCTCCAGCAGCTTGAACAACCCGCATGAAAGCGCGTACAACTGCGGCGCGTGCAGCGGCGGCCGCGGCGGACCGAATGCACGCGCCTTCGCGCAGATGGCCAATGATCCTCGCGTACGCGCGCTGCTTGCCGAGCGCGGCCTGCGCTTGCCGGCGGGCACGCACTTCCTCGGCGGCTTTCACAATACCTGCAACGACGACGTACAGTTTTTCGATCTCGATCGGCTGCCTTCTGCCCGCGCGGCTTATGTGGACCATGCGCGGAAGGCCATCGACGAAGCACGGCGGCGAAACGCCCACGAGCGTTGCCGGCGGTTTGAATCGGCGCCGCTTTCCCTTTCAGCCGCCACGGCGCTAGTCCATGTACAGGAGCGTTCGGAAGATCTGTCGCAGGCGCGACCTGAATACAATCACGCCACGAACGCCGTGACCTTCGTCGGCCGGCGATCCAGGACGCGCGGGCTGTACATGGACCGCCGCTCGTTCCTCGCCTCGTATGATCCCACGCAGGACGATGAGAGCGGCACGATTCTCGCGCGGCTTCTCGAAGCCGTCATTCCGGTCTGCGCGGGCATCAGTCTCGAATACTACTTTTCGACGGTGGACACGCTCGGCTATGGATGCGGTTCGAAATTGCCGCACAACATCACGTCGCTGCTGGGCGTGATGGAAGGCGCCCTCACCGACTTGCGGCCAGGACTTTCCGCCCAAATGGTCGAAATCCATGAGCCGATGCGGCACGTTTTTGTGATTGAAGCGACTCCCGAAGTGATGGACCGGCTCATCGACGCCAGCCCGATGCTCTCGCGAATCATCCGCCACGAATGGGCCCAACTGGCCGTTCTCTCGACCGAGGACGATCGGATTTATGTCCTGGCGGGGGGCCGGCGGTGGGAGCTGTATCAACCAGAATCGACTCGCCTGCCGAAGGCCGCACGCTCGATCGACTGGTATCGCGGCTGGCGCGGCCACTTGGGCTACGCCCTCATCATGGGCGAATCGGACGCCTCCGTTCGGCCCACTGGCGAGCCTCGCGCGACGACGGGAGCCCTATGAACGATCAACTCGCGCAGCAGTTGGTTAATTTCCTCGGCGTCGCCGTGCTGCTCTGCCCCGCGGCCTTGCTAGCGATTCTTGGAGTTTGGAGCCTTTTGGGCCTGCGGCTCTCGGAACGCGTCATCAGCCGGCTCACCCAAGCCTTCGTCATTGCCGGCCTGCTGGCGGCGGTCGGCATCCTGGCGGTCATGCTCGTTTCTGGCAGGCGACGGCTGACGTTGCCGCTGGGCGACTGGATTGTGTTGCCCAACCTGGCCGGCGGCGAGGACCATCCGTTCCACTTTACGTTCACGTTCGTCTTCGATCGGCTGTCCGTGCCCTTTGTCATCCTTTCGTTTTTGTTGGTTGGGACGATCGGCGCCTTCGCCACGAAGTATCTTCATCGCGAGCCAGGTTACGCCCGCTTCTTTCTTCTGTACGCCATTTTTCTGGTCGGGATGGTCGTCTCGTCACTGGCTGGAACGATTGAAACGCTCTTTACCGGGTGGGAGCTGGTCGGACTGTCGTCAGCGCTGCTGGTCGGCTTTTTCCATGAGCGGGCCAGCCCTGTGCAGAACGGCTTGCGGGTGTGGAGCGTTTACCGCATGGCCGACGCGGCGTTTCTCATCGCCACCGTCATGCTGCATCATCTGACCAGCAGCGGCGACTTTACAAAACTCATGGGCGCGAAACCGTGGCCGGAGGGCGCCGCCGACATTTCCTCGAGCACCGCACTCGTCGTCGGTCTGCTGCTGCTTGTCGCCGCCGCCGGCAAAAGCGCGCTTGTGCCGTTTTCGGGATGGCTGCCGCGAGCCATGGAAGGGCCGACGCCTTCGAGCGCCATTTTCTACGGCGCACTTTCGGTACACCTCGGCGCGTTCCTGCTGCTGCGGGTCAGCCCGCTGCTGGAGCGATCCGTGATTCTCTGTGCGTGCGTTGTGGCGTTAGGCGCGGTCTCCGCGGCGTTCGGAGCCCTCGCGGCTCGCGTTCAATGCGACGTGAAAAGCGCGCTGGCCTTCGCCTCGCTCACGCAGGTCGGCATCATCGTGGTCGAGATCGGCCTCGGCTTTCGTTACCTGCCGTTGGTACACATCATGGGCCATGCCTGCCTGCGTTCGCTGCAGCTACTGCGGGCGCCGACGCTGCTGCGTGATTACCACGACCTGGAAAACGCCATCGGCGGCCGGCTGCCGCGACGGCCGGCCGTGTGGCAGCGACTGGCGCCCGAGCACTTTCGCGGGCGCATCTACCGCCTGGCGCTGGAGCGTGGCTACTGGGACACGCTGCTGGCCAACTCCATCGTTCGGCCGTTCAAGCGGTTCTTTCGTTGGTGCGACGCTTTGGAAGGTCGCTGGACTCGGTTTCTTGCCGGCGCCGAGTCGCGTGAAGCGGATCGACCGGATTTCGTGGGGAGCGTCGCCGACGACCTGTAATGGGCCAGTTGCACTTGCTGTGGCTGGGAATCGCGATTCTGGCGCCGATGGCCGGCGCCGCGTTCGTCGCGCGCATTCACGACTGGCGGCGCGCTCAACGGCGGGCGATTATCTTCAGCGGCGTGGCGCTGGCTTGCACGATCGGCGCCTGGATTGATTTTGCCTGGCTGCGTGACGCACAAGCTGAAGATCACCGGTCGCTCGTCGGCAATTTGTTCGGCGGCTCTCCGTTGTCGATTGATGAATTCAGCGCCCCGCTCTTGCCCATGGGAGCGCTCGTCTACTTGGTAACCATGCTCTCCGCCGTGCGCAGCAAGGCGCGGCGGTTTTCGTTCGCGTGGACGCTGATTTCTGAATCGATCCTGCTGTCCATGTTTAGCTGCCGCAGCCCATGGGGCGTCATTGCCCTGCTCGCGCTGAGCAACATCCCGCCGCTGTGGGAACTGCACGCCCGGCGGAAGCCGCTGCGGGTGTTCGCCATTCACATGGCCGCGTTTGTCGCGATGCTGGTCGCTGGCTGGATCGGCGTAGAACAAGCGCTGCCCGGCGCCCCGCCGACGTGGGCGATCATCTTGCTCACCCTGGCCATTCTGCTTCGCTGTCGAATCGCGCCGCTGCACGTCTGGCTAACCGACTTGTTCGATCACGCGTCATTCAGCACCAGCTTGGTTTTTGTGGCGCCGATGGCGGGCCCCTACGGCGCCGTGCGTCTGCTGCTACCAGTTGCGCCCGATTGGGCGCTGCGGACCGTTGCGGTCGTTTCGCTGTTCACCGCGGTGTACGCCGCCGGCATGGCGCTGGTGCAACGCGACGCCCGGCGGTTTTTCTGCTATTTGTTTCTCAGCAACTCGGCCCTTGTCCTGGCCGGTTTTGAGATCGCCACGCCGCTCGGCCTGACCGCCGCG
>JAICUM010000153.1 GCA_025935855.1 Pirellulales bacterium
ACGGGTATTTCCGCTACGCCTCGAACGGCGTGGATCGCATTGATTTCATCGGCACGGAGCATCACCCCCGCGACTTCGATAACAACATTTACCACGGCTACATCCAGGGCGGAAAAATGTACCGCTCCGACGGCACGCTCGTGGACGACAACATCTTCGACAACGTAGCGCCCAACCAGACCAGCCTGACCAGGGTCTTTTCGTCAGATCCGGAAAACGGCAGCCAGCAATTCACGCGCGCCTGGACCACCGACCTCGAAATCGATTCTTCCGGAAACCCTTACGCCATCTTCACCGTCCGGGCCGACGACGTTCCGGTGAATACGAACGGCTACAACGACCACCGGTTCTTCTACGCCCGCTACGACGGCAGCGAGTGGAACGTACACGAGCTCGCTAAGGCGGGGGCCCGGCTGTATACCTCCGAGCAAGATTACACGGGCCTGGTCGCGCTCGATCCGAACGACCCGAACACCGTGTACATGTCCAGCGCGATCGATCCGCGGAACGATTTGTCGCTGGCCCACCACGAATTATTCCGCGGCATCACCGCCGACCTGGGCGCCACCTGGGCCTGGACGCCGATTACGTTCAACTCGCAGGAGGACAATCTCCGCCCCACCGTTGCCCGCTGGCAGGGCCACACGGCCTTGCTATGGATGCGGGGCACGTATCGGTCGATGTTCGACTACAATTTGGACATCGTCGGGCTGACGCAATTCGGGCCGCTCAAGGGCCAGCTTGAGGGCGACGTGAACGGCGACTCGACGGTCGATGTGACCGACTTTCAACTGTTGATGGCGTCGCTGCACACGAACATTTCGAGCCTCACCCTGGACCAGGCCTACGCACACGGCGATCTGAACGGCGACTTACGGGTCGATTACCAGGACTTCCGGTCTTTCCGGTCCGCGTACGACGAGGCGCACGGCGCCGGCGCCTTTGCCCGCACGTTTCAAGGCGTGCCTGAACCGGCTGCGTGGCCACTGGCGCTCGTTGCGGTCGTCTTTGCCAAAGCACGACCTTCTGTAATGCGTCGCGGCTAACTTATTTTGAGCGCGACCATCTCGTGATTGCGCGATCGACCAGGCGCGGAAAGAGCCGATTCGCCAGCACGAGCGCATGGCCGCGCCAATTTGGGAAGATTTCGTGCCGTCGTCGCTCTAGCGCGCGAACCGTCTGCTCCGCGACCGCAGCGGCCGAAATGGCCCCGGACTTTCCCCAGGGAAGCTTGCCACGACTGGCAATCAAGTGATCGAAGAACTCCGTCTCCGTTGTACCGGGACTGATGAGCAACACGTCGATTCCGTCGCCGGCGAGTTCCGCGCGGAGCGCTTCGGTCCATCCGCGCAGCGCGAATTTGCTCGCCACGTATTCGCCATTGAATGGCACGCCGCGGTGGCCGAGGATCGAGCCGATGTTGACGATCGCCGGCTTTCGACCCGATCTGAGCAGCGGCAGCGCTATTCGTGTCAATTCCACCGGGGCAAAGAAATTCACCTCCATGATTTGGCGAAGCGTGGCTTCGTCGCTGCCGGCAAACAGGCCATGCGCGCTGACGCCGGCGTTGTTCACAAGCACGTCCAGGCCGCTGAAGCTGATCCCGGCGCGGTCGATCAGCGCTGCACGAAACCCACCGTCCGTGACGTCGCCCGCTAAGAATTCCGCCTGAGTGCCCAACTGGCGGCACTCCTCGGCTAGCGACGCCAGCAACTCGCCCCGTCGTGCCGAAAACAGCAGCCTGGCCCCGCGGCGCGCTAGTGCGAGGGCCAGCTCGCGGCCGATGCCGCTAGAGGCGCCGGTCAGCAGCACGCGAGCGTTGGCGAGGGCGCGGCGCATCCGGATTGACTGACTTATAAGTAGATTAAGAGTGCCATGCCCACGGAGGTCCGCCGACGTGGGCATGTTTGATCGGTTGTACTCATGCCCACGCGGACGTGGGCATGGCACACGAAAAGCGCTGCACGGAACCTAACCGCGGCCGGCCCTTTATTCTCAGGCCACTTCGCCCACGGCTTCATCGGAAGTCTGGCCATTCCGGGCCACGGCGGCAGCAAGGTCATACGGCCGCACATCGACCGAGCGATCCTCGCGAATCGTCCCCAGGTGCTTCCGCGACAGCCGGCAGTGGACGATGGCCCGATCGCCCGCAAACGTGCGGCTCAGCACTTCGCCGTACTTCGCCAAAAACGCCAGCAGCCGACCGTTGCTCACGTCGAACCGGATTTCCAGCTCCAGGAAATCCTGGCTCAGCGCGTCGCTCACCGCGGCCGCGAGCTTGGCGAGCCCATCGCCGGTCTTGGCGCTGATCGGAATGGCCGCCGGATAGAGGCTGCGGATGGACTGCAACCGGCCGACGTCTTCGACCTGATCGACCTTGTTGAGCACCAAGAGCGTGTCTTTCTCCTCGATGCCCATCTCGCGCAGCACTTCATACACCGCGGAGATTTGATCCAGCGCCGTCGGGCTGCTCGCGTCGGCCACGTGCAAGAGCAGATCGGCCTGCCGGGCTTCTTCGAGCGTCGCCTTGAAGCTGGCGATCAGGTTGTGCGGCAAATCGCGGATAAAGCCGACCGTGTCGCTCAATAGCACCGGCCCCCAGCCGGGAAGCTGCCAGCGGCGCGTGCGCGTGTCGAGCGTGGCGAACAACTTGTTCTCCGCCACCACGCCCGCATCGGTCAGCACGTTCATGAGCGTGCTCTTGCCGGCGTTCGTGTAGCCGACCAGCGAGACGGTCATTCTGTCGTGCCGGGCGGCCACTTCACGCTCCTTGCGGCGCTGGATGGCGTCCAGGTCCCGGCGAAGGTCGCGGATGCGGCGCTCGGCCAGCCGGCGGTCGGTTTCGAGCTGCTTTTCACCAGGGCCGCGCATGCCCACGCCCATCTTCAGCCGCGAAAGGTGCGACCACATGCCCTTGAGCCGCGGCAGCGAGTATTCGAGCTGCGCCAGTTCCACCGCCAGGCGGGCTTCGTGCGTTTGGGCCCGGCTGGAAAAGATGTCGAGAATCACCTCCGTGCGGTCGAGCACCTTCACGCCGAGCGCTTCTTCGAGATTGCGAATCTGGCCCGGCGAAAGGTCGTTGTCAAAGATCACCACCTCGGCGTCTGCGGCACCCACGAGCTGCTTCAGCTCATCGACCTTGCCGTGGCCGATGTACGTGGCCGCGTCCGGCGTTTGCCGCTTTTGGGTGATGCGCCCCACGACGACGGCGCCGGCCGTTTCCGCCAGGCCGGTCAGCTCGTCCAAGGGATCGCCGTGATAAGAATGCTCGGGAAGCTGAACGCCCACCAGGACGGCGAGCTCGCTATCGACGCTTTGCTTACGATCGTGTTGTGATGGCACTTGCTGTTGCGGGCTCCTTGAACCAATGAACCAAACAGTCCTCCGAATGAATCGGCGCTTCCGGCCGATCTCACTTAATTATACCTTGTTAGACGATAGGCGCCCAAGCTTGGTTCGCGCATGGACGCCCCCCGAGCGAGCGGTTTTGCTCGCCGGGAAAAGAGACTGAATTCCGCGCAGTGCATCCATCCGGCAGCTTCGCAGCGCTAGGAGAGAAGATCGGACCCCAGCAGGGCGAACACGTCGTCGGCGTCAGCCGCCTGGGCGCCGTCCGCTTCGCCTGGCAATAACAAGTCCAGGTCGTCGGAGGCCGACGAGCCGCCTTCAGTTGCCGGGGCAAGGCGGTAGGAGGCCCAGGCTTGGTCGAACACGACTTCGGGAGCCAGTCCACCAGAGCCGGTATTCAGCCCGCCCGCCGTCGAGCCGGGCGTTCCCATGGATGCGAGCGACGTAAACTGATTGACGATCGCATCGCCGCTCTCATTGGCCGAATCCGGCTCAGAGACAAGTGCCGCCGAGGTCGCCGGCTGGCTAGCCGCCGCGAGCGACGAACTGCTGGCCGCCAATGATGAGGCTCCGAACGCCGACTCGAACGCGCCGATATCCGCGCGGCCGCCTTGAACCCGAGTGAAGTTCAAGCCGGTGCCGACGTCCGATCCGCGCTGGTCGTACTGGACGGGCAGCGTGCCGGGCTTCCCGGCGTTGATGGCGGGGCTGCCCTCGAGCACGGCATGGGTTTCCATGCCGAAGGGATTGTCGAGCGCGGCGCCGTTATCTTGCAGCGGGCCGAGCTTCGGGTCGACGTTGTTCACGATATCCGTGAAGCCGCCGGCGTTGAACGCGGCAAGGGCCGTGCCGTCGCCGATCAGGTTATAGCCCTGCGTGAGGAACGAATTCGTCGAGCCGTCCACGAAGTCGACATCAGTGCCCGGATTCCCGGAAATAATCGACGAAATGACCCGCGTGCTGGTCGCGGCGTTCCCCATGCTGGCGACGCCCGAACCCTGGTTCAGCACGCCAGCGCCCGCCGGGCCGAAATTGGCCTTCACGAAGGCCAGGTCGGCGGAATTAATGACCGTGTCGCCATTGGCGTCGCCCATCGCGGTGGTAGCGTGCGTGGCGCCCATGTTGCGTTGCTGGGCGAGGAAATCAGCTCCATCGACAATGTTGTCTCCATTAAAGTCACCGAGCAGCGGGCTGGGAGGCAACGTGTTATTCGTGATGGTGCTGTAGGAAATCGTTAATAGCCCGTCCGCGTTAAAGACGCCGCCGCCCCGCAGCTTGGCCGTGTTACCCGAGATCGTCGAGTTGACGATTTGCGTGGACAGCCCCGTGAGGCTGGTATCGCTGTAAATGCCGCCGCCTTTCGATTGGCTGCCGCTGGCATTGTTGTTCGACAGCGTACTGTTGCTGAAGGTCAGGTTGGAGCCGACGTTGGCGATGCCTGCGCCTGTCCCGCCCAGGCCTGTGAGCTGGTTGCCGCCGACGGTCGTGAAATCGATCACGCTCGATCCGCCGTTCAGATAAATGCCGGCGCCCTGAGCTGAGGGCCCCGACGCGATATTCTGGGTGATCAGCGAGTGGTCGATGTTCAACGAGTTGACGGCGGTCGCCAGCCTGAGCGTATCCAGGCGCGACGAGATGCCGCCGCCAGAGGCCACGTTGCCGGACGTCTGATTGCCGCTGATCACCGTGCCGCTGATCGTGATCGTGCTGTTGACGGCCGAAATCGCGCCGCCACGGGAGGTGGACCCGTTGGTCTGATTCCCGCCCACCACGTCGTTGGTCAGCGTGACGACGCTGTTGTCGCTAAAGAGGCCGCCGCCTTCGGACCCGCCGGCGCTTGCCACGTTGCCAGTGATGACGTCATTCGTCGACGTCACTGTCGAGTTCTTCACAGCGATGGCGCCGCCTTCGCTGTTGCCCTGCTTCGTCGAGTTCCCGGCCACCTGGGTGTCGCTCATCACCAGGGTCGAATTGAGCACGTAAATCGCGCCGCCATCCGCGTCCGCGTCGTTGGTCGAGTTGCCGGAGAAGACCGGCAGGAGCGTGTTGGTGACTGTCTGCGTGATTGGATCAATCGCGTCGTAGCGGCGAATGGTGAGCGTCGGAATCGGCCGGTTGGGCGTTCCCTGTTGATACACGGCGCCGCCGTGCAGACCCTGTAAGTCATTCACCGGCGCACCGGGTTGTTCCATGTCGTCGAGCGTTTGATTGTTGAAGAACGTGTCGCCTTCGAGCGTCAGGTTTTCAGTGCTCCAGATGGCGCCGCCGGCGTCGTCATTCGTGCCGTTTTCGAACGTAATTCCGCGGAACGTGACGTCCGTCAACAACGAATCGTTGTTGTCGTTGATCGTGAACATCCGAGCATAGTTCAGGCCGATGCCGGTTGTTGAGAACAGTCCGCTGCCGTCGATGGTCAGCGTGTTGCCGTTCAACAGATCCTTTTCCAACAGCGTGATCACCATCGGCGTGGTAATCCGTATGTCGAGCGGCGTCCCGACGGGCCGAGTCGTGAATCCATTCAACGAAATGGTTCCACCGATCGACTGGAGGTCAAACGTAATAATGTCTGGCAGCGGATTCTGGTTGGCGACGCTAATGGCTTCGCGCAGCGAGAAATTTCCAAAGGAGTAATCGCCGTCCAAATCGTCGCCCGAGCTATCGACCGTGAAGACCGCGCCCTGCAATTCATAGGAGCCGATGTCGATGCGCGGACCCTGCGTGGCGCCTACGCCTGGAACGTCGAAGACGCGAACAAAGGTCTCGACGCCGCGCTGGTCCAACGCCGGAACGTCGCCGACGCCGGCCTCGGCGTCCGGATCCCCCGCGTCGATCACCGGGCTGATTTGATTGGTATCGAGCCGGTAGATCGGCCGATGCGTGGCCACGATGCCGCCGGTGTTCAATAGCGGTTCGAGCATCGGGTTGGTGTTATTCGTGATGTCGTGCGTGGCGGCGCCGAAGGCCGGCAGCCCGGTTCCCTTACCGATGAAGTTGTAGCCGAGCGACTTGAAGCTCGTGACCGTGGCGCCGGTGCTGAAGTTAATGTCGTTGCCGACGTTGCCCGAAATAATCGAGCCGCCGACTTCCGTGAGCGCCGAGGCGCCGGTGTTGTTAATGCCGCTGCCGAACGTTGATGTGGCGTTGTTCAGCGTGAACGTGCTGTATTCGACAATGACGTGTCCGTTGTTGTTGCCGATGCCGCCGCCGCGATTGCCGGCGAAATTGCCGGAGAACGTCGAATTTGTGATGTTGACCGTAGCCACGCCGTTCACAAACAGACCGGCGCCGTCGTGCCCGGCGCGGTTATTGTTGAACGTGCTGCCCAAAATCGTGATCGTGGGCGGCGAGACCGGGTTTTGGACCTGGACGTACAGCCCGCCGCCGTCAGTGGCGGCGTTGTTGTTCTTCACTGTTACATGGTCAAGCGTCAGATCTTCAGTCGTGTAGATGCCGCCGCCGATGCCGGTGAAGTCGGCGCCCATGAACGTGAGATTACTGATCGAAATGACGCTTTGAAGCGTGGAATCGCCGTCGTCAACGACCAGCAGGCGCGTGCCGCCGCCGCTGGGCAAATTCGGATTCGGGTCCGATCCGCTGCCGTCGATTTCCAACACGAACGTGCTGGGGCCGATGATCTGCAAGTCTTCGTCGATCGAGAGCGGGCCCAAGTTGATGCCCGTGCCGGCCGCCGCGCCGCGGTTCAAAATGATCGTCGGCGCCGACGTGCCATTCTTGTCCTCGACGCCCAAGAAGGCAGGATCGTTAAAGTCGGGCGAGAAGATGATGGTATCGGGCCCCGGATTCAACTTGGCGAACTGAATCGCCTCGCGCAGCGAGAAATCGCCGCCCGCGATTCGATCGATGCTGATCCCGCCAAACGGCGGATTAGCGGTGTAAGGGAAAAGCTGGCCGGGAAACTGGTCATACGGGTTGAAAAAAGTCGTCACCTCCGGCGGACCGAAATAGGAATCGATGATATTCGTTCGCGTAAACGAGCGATCTAATTCATCAATAATCGTATCCACCGTAAACAGGCCGTTCTGCACTTCGGCGGCGCCGATGTCCGGGACCGGATTTCCATCGGGCATAAACGGATTGTCCGCCACTCGCGTGAACTGCCGGCCGCGCTGCTCGTAAGTGCCCGCCGCATCCGGATTACCGGCGTCCAGCGCGGGACTGCCGTCATCGAGCAAGATCACCGGAATCGACCCGCCGTAGTCATTGAGAATCTCCATGCTATCGGGATCCGTGTAGAACAACGGATCGACTCCGTACATATCCCCCGACATCGAAGGGTCAATGTAGTCAGGCCCTCCCGACTTGGTGATATTGCCGGTCCCGATGATGTTGAAACCCAACGTGCTTGGCGAAAAGTTCGTCGGCGCCGGGCCGGGATCGCCGAAAGAAGGCATCAGATCAACCGGCATGTCGCCCTTGTCATCCTTGCCGACGCGGTCCACGTCCGTCTTCGTGTTGCCAGAAACGATTGACGAGCCGATGTGCGTAAAAATCTTTGGCGGCGGGACCGGGCTCATGTCATCGTCCGGTACGGGATTGCCATAACTGGCGATGCCGCCGCCGCCATCCTTTTCTGCCGAATTGCTGGTGATCGTCGCAAATTGCACGGTCACGTCGCCATGGCGATTGAAGATTCCGCCGCCCCAGGCGCCGTATTTGTCTGGCACCCCGAAGGCGCTGTTGCCGTAAAACGTGGAATTCGTGATCGAGGTCCGCGGCAGCACCGTGTCGCTTTCGCCGCCGTTCATGATGCCGCCGCCAACGCCGGCGGAGTTGTTGTAAAACAAGCTGCGGTCAACGGTCAGGCTGCCCCGCGCGACGAACACGCCGCCGCCGCCCGCCTGGGTGCTGTTGTTCGTGACGATGTCCTCGGTCATCGTCAGGCTTTCTCTGGAATAGATGGCGCCGCCGCCTTTTTCCTCGGCTGTCCCTTGCAGATTCCCGCCTCGCAGCGTCAAACCCGAAACCTCAACTCTCATCGCGACGTCGTCGTCGCCGTTGTTGATGTCGAAGATGCGGTTATTCGGCTTGCCTTGGACAATGGCCAATTGCGCGGCGCCGGGGCCCAGAATCGTCAACGGCCTGGTGATCGCCAGTTCGCCGCCGTTGGCATGATTGCTCAAATTGATCGTCGTCGCGGCACTATAGGATGAATTCGAGCCGTCGAATCGGCTGGAGCCTGCGCCGCTTTGAAACAGCGATTCGTCGAAGACAATTGTGTCGCCGGCATCGGTCGCATTCGCCTGGTTGATTGCCCACCGAAGCGTGCCAGTGATCACCGAGCCGTTCGATGCATTAATGTCGCCGAGGTTGTTAACGACAAATGTCGTCAGCATCTGCCGGTCTTCGAGCGCTTCGAACGACAAGCGCGCAGCGCCCGCGTCGCGTCCGGCGCGCTTTCCTTGGCGCATCGCGCGTTTGCTGGCCTTAGTCCGTCGTGTTCCGCGACGAAGCCAATTGCCCTCACCCATCTCTGTTCTCCGGATGTCGTTCGTAGCTCAAGGCGCAGCGGGAGCCATGCCCCCGGCCGCGCATGAAGGGACCTGTCTTGGACGTATACAGAGCCTCATTGTAGTTGTCGTTTGGAGAATACGCAAAAAATGCGCAAGCCGAATCGGGCTTATTTCCGGTGAATTCCGGCCATTCGCGGCGGCTTTGGCTTCGCCGTCACCAGAGTGCCCAAGCCGCTTGGCGAGGGCGCAAAAGAAAACGGCGGCTTAGAAGCCGCCGCTACGAACGGTCGCGGTAGGCCGCAAGCGGGCGGCCGCTTACCAGATGTATTCCAGCCCCGCGTGGAAGCCGTGGTAAACCGCATCGGCCGTGGCCAACACCTGGGTCGAGGCGGCGTTGTTTGGGTCGATATTGTTTCCCACCGTGGCCAGGCTGCTCAGGTAGAGCACCTGGTAGCCGGCGCGGAGCGAAAAGCTCGGCAGAATGTCGGCCACCAAATCAATTGAGCTTTGTCCGGCGAACGCCACTTGGTTGCCGTCACTGGCGAAATCGACGTTCGAGAAGTTCGACAGTGACGTGGAATGTTTGTAGAAGAAGCGATTGTTGTAAATGCCCGCTTTGCCCTCGGCCCCGAACCGTAGGCCCTGCCGGAGCGTGATCCACACGTCGCCGCCGAACTGGGCGCCCGCCAAGTCATTCGTCGCGGCCCACAGAATGTTGCCGGTCGAAATGATCGGGGAGATCGCCGTGCCAATGTTGGCCGTCGCGTCGAAGTTCAGGTCTTCGGTCAGTTGGATGTAGCGGAAACCAGCGAGCAGCGTGCCGGAGATGCGCGGATTGTACCCCAGCCAATACCGCCGGTAGCTCAGCTCCGCGCTGTG
>JAICUM010000291.1 GCA_025935855.1 Pirellulales bacterium
ACCGAGCGATCGCATCTCATCGTGCCGCTGCGTTGGGGACCGCACGCTCCGAAGTCGAAGGATTCCACGAAACCGACCAACGCGGGGCAGAAGAATCCAGATCAACTCTGTTTCGACCTGCCCGGCGTGCCGGAAACGTCCGAGGCTTATGTCATCTCTGTTTCTGGCTCGCACCGCGTTCCCGGCCGACGGGTGACCGGCGGCCTGCGCGTCAGCGTCGATGACCTGCCCGACGATGCATTCCTGCTGGTTACCGAAGACGGTTTCGCCTATTCGCACGTCGAACGCTACTTGCGCGAGCACGCGCCGCGGGCCGCTCAAGCTCGCGTGGAACTTGCTTCCTTGCGGCGGCAGCAAGTCGCCCGGGCCCTGGCAGCACTGCCGGCCTTGCGGCAAGCCGGGAGCGTTGAGCAGTCGCTCGCCGTCGCCGACGCGAAGCTGAATGCCGCAAACGAATTTCTCCAGCGCCGCGATCCTGCCGCCGCGTTCGCCTCGGCGACGGAGGCTGACAAGCTCCTGGAAACCGCGCTGGACGCGAGCGCCGCCGCGATGATGGCGGCCGAGCCGAACACCACGTTTCCGACGCCCGTCGATTGGAGCACGCTCGCGGATATCGCCAGAGTCGCGCAAATCGCCGCCCGATCGCCGTCGCCTCGCCAGCCAATGCCCGGCGGAGAATTTGAAAACCTCAATGAACTCCTGGCCGACGGATGGCGGCGACTGCAACACGCGACGCCGGGAATTGAAACCGCCGTGCGCCTTTCGCCGGAAGCTCCGGCCCGTGGCAGCTACTGCCTGGAACTGGAAGTCAAATGCAATTCCGCTGACGGCGTTCCGCCCCCCCTGTCCACGCCGCCGGTCTGGGCCACGTCGCCGCCTCTGAAAGCGCCGCCCGGACATCTCCTCGAAATCACCGGCTGGGCGCGAGTCGCCGACGTTCCGATTGGCTCGCCCGACCCGCTGCTAATGTTCGACTCCGTCGGCGGCGAGGAATCCGCCGTGCGCCTTAGCTCAGCGCCTTCCTGGACGCCGTTCCGGCTGATTCGCGTTCCCGCCGCCGGCTCCGAAGTGCGGCTCACGATCGCATTGGGCGGCGTCGGCAAAGCGCAAATCGACTCGCTCGCCTACCGCTTCATTCCATTACCAAACGCCTCCTCGCCGCGCTAAAAAATCGACACAAATAGCCGGAGGCAAACCTGCTGCCGGGAAACGATCGAGGTTTGACTTGCCGTCGCACCTCCCGGCGGCAAGTGTGCCGCCGGCTAGCGGACGTCAAAGGGGTCGGGAGTCTTTTGCGACTGCGAGCTTCCTTCTGAAACACGACCTCCAGTCGCAAAAAACTCCCGACCCCGTTCCGATTGCCCCGCGGCTCGCTCACTTGCCGCCCCATCGGTCGCAACTTATACTCGCCTATTCACTTGGAGCGAGCGACGCTTTTCTATGGCAGAAGCCATCAAGGGTTCTGAACCCCGACCGCTTCAGCCCCGTAGGACGGTTACGGCACGTTGCACCCTGGCATTCGCGGCCCGCCGTCCGTGCGGCCTCCCAGGCGAGTTCCTTCTCCGTGTCCTCGAGCGGCATGAACCTGATGAGCGACGAAGTTGTTCTACAAACGCGGGCCCTCACGAAGGTGTACCGCGATTTCTGGGGCCGGCAGAAAGTCCGCGCTCTGAAGGGTCTCGACCTGGAAGTCCACCGCGGCGAGGTTTTTGGCCTGCTGGGGCCGAACGGCTCCGGAAAGACGACCACGATCAAGCTGCTTTTGGGACTGCTCTTTCCCACCGAAGGCGAAGCGCTGGTCTTCGGCAAGTCGGCCAGCGACGTCGCCAAAAACGAGCGGCTCGGCTACCTGCCGGAAGAATCCTACTTATACCGATTCCTCACGGCCGAGGAGACGCTCGACTTCTATGGCCGGCTATTCGACATGCCGGCGTCCGTCCGGCAGGAGCGAGTCGATTCGCTCATCAAGCTCGTCGGCCTGGAAAAGGCGCGCAAGCGCCAACTCCAAGAATACTCCAAGGGCATGACCCGCCGCATCGGCCTGGCGCAAGCCCTTATCAACGACCCCGAGCTCATCCTGCTGGACGAACCCACCAGCGGCCTCGACCCCATCGGCACGCGGGAAATGAAGGACATGATCCTGCGACTCAAGGAAGAGGGCAAAACGGTGGTGATGTGCAGCCACCTGCTTGCCGACGTCCAGGACGTGTGCGATCGCATCGCGATTCTCCACCAGGGCGAACTGAAAGAATTGGGCCGCGTCGACGAGCTGCTCAAGGTGGCGGACGTGACGCAGATTCGCGCTCGAAACCTACCGCCTTCGGCTCAAGAGGAAATCCGTTCGATCATTTCCCGCAATCACGCGGAATTGGTGTCGATGGACAATCCCACCACGACGCTAGAAGAACTGTTCCTCGAAATCGTTCGCGACAGCGAAGCCCGGCCGGGCCGACGCGCCGGAGTGAAATGAGGGTTCAGCGTACGGGGTTCAGGGTTCAGGCAACGAGGACCGTGCCCCGACCATTAACCAATCCATTCGAAACTAATCTGAACCCTATCCCCTGAACCCTGAACCCTGAACCCTTCCGTCGATGGTTCTCGAAAAACCGTTACTTCCGTATCTGCAGTGGCTTCTCTACGGCGGCCAGACTGAGTTCGGCGCGCTCCCGCGGTTCGTGCTGGTCGTTCTTTGCGTCAGTCTGGCGGCTCTGCTCGTCGGATACATTATCGCCGCCGGCCGTCGCGGTCCGTTACGCGGCGGCGATACGACGTATCACACAGTCGCCAATGGTCTGATCGAAATACTGCAAACGTCGCCGCGGCGCATTTGGGCGCTCGCCCGGTTGGCGATCAAGGAATCGCTTCGCCGCCGCGTGATTGTCGCTCTCGGCGTTTACCTCCTGGTGTTACTGTTCGCCAACTGGTTCCTCAGTACGAATATCCAGGAACCGGCGCGCCTGTATCTCAGCTTTGTGTTGACCGCGTGTACCTATCTCGTGCTGGGCGTCGCCCTGCTGTTGAGCACGTTCAGCCTTCCCGCCGATTTCAAGTCGAAGACAATTTACACGGTCGTCACCAAGCCGGTGCGGGCTGGCGAGATCATGCTGGGCCGGATCATCGGCTTCACGATCATCGCCACGGTACTGCTCGTGATCATGGGCGCCTGCAGCTACGTGTTCGTCATCCGCTCCCTCTACCACACGCACCAGGTGGACGTCGCCAGCCTCGAGCGGCAAACCGATCCGGCCGGCAAGGTCTCCGGCTACAAAGGTTACACCACCGAAAACGCTCATCATCGGCACGCGCTCTCCCTCGATGCCGACGGCAATGGCGAAACGGAGCCCTTGCAAGGACACACCCACGTCATTGAACCGCTCGGCGAGAACCGCTACCGCGTGTCCGGGCCCGTAGGCCTGGTTCGGGCCCGCGTGCCGCAGTACGGAAAGCTCCGATTCATCGATCGATCCGGCGCCGCCAAAGACACTGGCATCAGCGTCGGCAGTGAGTGGACCTATCGCAGCTTCATCGACGGCAACACGCCGGCCACCGCCATCTGGCTGTTCGACAATGTGGGTCCGGAGCTGAGTCCCGATCCAGAGAACCCGCAGTTTCCGTTGGCTCTGCTGGTGCGCGTGTTTCGCACGCATAAGGGCGTCATCGGACGGCCAATTTCCGGGCAGATTCAACTCCGCAATCCTGAGAGCGGCCTGACGAGCGATCCGATTGCCTTCGACGCCCAGGATCAACAGGTCGCCGATTATCCGATCAACAACCACCTCACCGCCAATTCCGGCCGGGACGACATCGAGATCTACAAGGACCTGGTCAGCGAGAACGGCCAGATCGAAGTCCTGGTAAAGTGCTTGGAGCGCGGCCAATACTTCGGCTTCGCTCAGGCCGACGCGTACCTGCGGCATCCGGATGGCTCGCCGGTCGCCAGCTACGCCAAGGTACTCGTGAGCATCTGGGTGCAGGCGGTGATCGTGATCGCCGTCGGCGTGACGATCAGCACGCTGGTCAGCGGCCCGGTGGCGCTGCTCTTCACCGTCGGCTTTATCATCCTGGGTTTTTGGCGGCAGGATTTCTTGGACATCGCCAACGGCAAATCGTACGGCGGCGGTCCCGCGGAATCGGTGTACCGCATCCTGACGCAAATGAACGTCATGGTGAAGCTCGAAGACACCATTCTCACGCGGCTCCTTAAGGGCTTTGACTGGGTCGTCGAAAAAATCATGTGGGCGGTCGCCCAGACGCTGCCGGACTTTCGCGCTTTCAGCACCGTGCGCTATGCCGCGGACGGATACAATGTGCCCTGGGACCGCGTGTTTCAGGACACGACGACCTGTTTGGGCTACGTGATTGGGTTGTCCCTGCTTGGCTACTTCCTGTTGCGAACTCGCGAGGTCGCCCAGTAGGTCACGCACTGCGTGACAACGAGCACCAGCGTCACGCGATGCGTGACCTACCTAAAATGAACCCGAATGCTTCTCTCTACCGAAAAATTGCCTACCTGACGGCCTTCGTGCTGTTGGCGATTCCCATCGTTTGGCTCGGCGCTCCATCAACGGTTAAGGAGCAGGGCGGAAAGCTGGCTCAACTGCGCAGCAAAGCGCGGCTCGGCCAGGCGGACCTTGGCGCCATCGACCCAGCCAGTGAAGTCATCCGCATGGCCACGCTCGGTATGCGTGGCTTCGCCGTCACCATGCTCTGGAGCAAGGCCAACGACTACAAAAAGACCGAAGACTGGACCGCGTACCAAACCACACTCGAGCAGCTTGCCCGGCTTCAGCCCTACTTCATCAAGGCCTGGGAACATCAGGCGTGGAACTTGACGTACAACGTCTCGGTCGAGCTCGACAACGTCCGGGACCGCTTCTTCTACGTGAAGCAGGGCATCAAATACCTCAAGGAAGGAATTCAGTACAACCGCCAGGATCCTTACCTGCTCGACGACCTGGGATGGTTCACGGGCAATAAGGTCGGTCGTGCCGACGAGCACGAGCTGTATCGCAAGATGTACCGGCTGGACACCGAGCTCAATCCGCCCGAGGAAACGGATTCCGCCTCGCGCGACAACTGGTTGGCGTCTCGCAAATGGTACGACCAGGCCATCCAGGCGATTGATTCAGGCGCCAAGCACCTCGGCACGAAGAACCCGGTGACGTTCTTTGCTAACCCGTCACGCTCGCAGATGAGCTACGCCGAGGCCATTGAGACCGAAGGCACGTTCGGCGAACAGGCGAAGCGCGCCTGGCGCGAGGGAGCCCGCCTGTGGAAGGAATACGGCGAGCGCGAAATGCCCTCGACCGACAACGACATGATCCGCCTGGTCGACGAAAAACGCTGGCAGGAGGAAGCCAAAAAGTTGCGCAGCCAGCTCGATGGCTTAAGCCCTGGGCTGGAGACAAAAATGCGTGAAGAGGCGCTGGCATCCCTCACGCCGCTGCAGCGCAAGGTACACGAGCACACGCCCGAGGCGCCGAACGCCGAGGAGCTCAAGGCGCAGCGCGAAGCCGGCGAAATCATGGACATCAACGTCGATAAGATCGCCGCTCGGGTCGCCAAAGAACTCCCGGACAAGGCCAAGGAGGCGCAAGTCTTGGCCCGGGAGATCCAAGCGGCCGAGCGCCGGAATCGGGCGATCGACAGTAGCCGCGACGTGGCGAATTTCGCCTATTGGCGGATTCGGGCCGACCTGGAACAAACGCCCGAGGCGTTGGAGGGTCATCGACTTGCTCACGAAGCGAAGCGCATCTTCCAGACCGAAGGCGACCCCGAGGGCGCCAAGGAGCGTTACGAGCGCAGCTTCGACGCCTGGGCGAAGGCCCTGGCCCAGTTCCCTGAGCTGCCGCCGGACTCCTCGACCGGCAGCGATCTGATGGACGTCATCGAGGACTACATCAAGGTCCTCGATACGATGGAGCTCAGCCTCGCCGATCCCGACGTCGAGAAGCGGTTCGCGCTGTGGAATATCCTGGAGGCGAATGACCAGCAGCGCAAGCACCAGGACGTGATCGACAAGCACAAAAAGAACACCGGCGCGACGCCTGCCAAAGACGAGAAGAGCAAGGAAACCAAAACGCTGATCAACCCCGCCGACGCGATCGTCCACTAGTAGCGGCGCCTTCCAGCCGCCGTAGCCTCGCCGTACCGCGGCGATTAAGATCAAGCCTATACCCGAGTCGGCTGAGAACTGAACGTCGTTTTCGACTTTTAGGCGAAAGTTAGTGCAAGCGACGTTCAGTTTTCAGACGCGAAAAGTATATAAGCTCTCTTCGCTTTGACACGGCGGCTGG
>JAICUM010000437.1 GCA_025935855.1 Pirellulales bacterium
GGATGTTGTTCAAAATACGCCCGGACCGCGCCGCTCTTGGACTTGGCCCTGGGTTTGCGAGTCCTCATCGTTGCGGTTGCCATGCTGAATGCTGCCCTCAATACAGGGGTAGGTTCGGAAAGTTTCCAAACGCAGCCCAAAACAGAAACAATGCCTAGAATTAGGGTAAACGCCCCAATGTTTTGCACAAGTGGCGCGCCGCGTTACTCTGACAAAAAGTTTTGTAGAATTTCGTCCCGCAGCTTTAAATACCCCCCAAGGGGTAGTCATTACTCAAGAGACTGTTATGGATCGCGTCGGCATCTCATTTAAATCGCCGCTGCTGCCTGAGCAAATCCGCGCCCGCTATGTCGAACCTCTGCGCGACGCCTTGGAACAGCCGCATGCCGGGATTTACACCAATTACGTCCGCCGGCCCGACGACGATCCGCAGGCTCCGGCTGAACACCTGCTGGTGTTCCTGGTGCGCGATTTCCAAGCCGGCTTGCACCTGCTGCGCATGAAGCTGGAGGAAATCGGCCAGCCGCAGGAGATGATGCTCCATAATCTGGAGCCGAGTGAGCCGATGTATTGAAGTGAGCTTTTGGAAGCAGCTATTTAATTCGGCTTTGCCAAGTCTGCGGATGGCGCTTGCAATGTTGCACCGCGATCACTGAAATCTCAGCTGATTCAAGAGTAAAGCAGACCACGTACGGAAAGCGATGAACCAATGCCTGCCGGACGTTTCGGAAGGTGGTCGGATACATCGTCGGGCGCTCTGATATTTGTTCGAAGACATCATCGACGCAGTCGATGAACTCGCGGCCCAGGCCCGGTCGCTGCTTCTCATACCAATCGTAGGCCTCAAGAGATCGGCTTCTGCCTCCGGCTCGATGGAGATCGGCAAGGCGCTCACTTGCCAAGAATCTTGCGCTTCACTTCAGGCCAGGGCGACCCGGCGGGCGGCCTGTTTGCACGCGATTCAAGCCGACGCTCCAGTTCAGCCTTTTGTTCGTCGGTTAGGTCAAGCCCGCCTCTGTCTTCGGCAATGCTATCCCACAATGCCGTGACGAGTGTAAGCCGCTCAGCGACTGGCAGATTCGGAATTTCGGAGGGAAGCTCAATCATGGTGAGACATCCAAAAACCACAAAACTCGCGATACGTTTACTTTAACCATGCTTAGATATACCACATCGGATCCGCTCCGATCGGCGTGCGCTCGGCCAGCTCGGCCAGCGTGATCGATTGTAGGAGTTCGCGCCGCTGCCGCGTCAGCTCGCAGCACACGTCCAACAGCGGCCCCGCCCAGGGCGAGGACGACGCCGCGCACTCCGCCGGCTCTTCGGACGATTCGAGCGCCTCGACTACGTCAGCCAGGGTAATCTGCCCCGGCGGGCGACTGAGCCGATAGCCGCCGGAGGCCCCGCGCGTGCTCGCCGCCAACCCGGCCCGCCGTAGCTCGTGCAGAATCTGCACGAGAAAGGTCGGCGGAATTCCATGCCGCTCGGCGATCCGCCGCACCTGCACCGGCTCGCCGCTCGCGTAGTCTTGCGCGAGCTGCAGCATCGCGAGACAAGCGTATTGAACTTTCGCGGACAGCATTCCAGTATCGTAGTCAGTCGGGAGTCAGGAGTCAGGTGTCAATTTCTTACCAGCAGTCCGCCTTTACTGTCCCCTGTCCCCTGATTCCTGGCCCCTTCCTAGATTCCGCTGCCGTCCTGCTGCTCCAGCGTGTGCAGGCCGCACTCGGTCTTCGCCATGCCGCTCCAGCGGCCGGCCCGCTCGTCGGCTTCGCCTTCGACCACCGCCCGGGTGCAGGGCCAGCAGCCGATGCTCGGATACCCCTGGTCGTGCAGCGGATTGTAGGGAACGTCCTCATCGACGATCCGTTTCCACACGTCCTTTTTCGTCCAGTTGGCCAGCGGACTGATTTTCACCAAGCCGAACTTTTTGTCCCATTCGACGATGGCGGCCCGCGCCCGATCGGTGCTCTGATCCCGCCGGATGCCGCTCATCCAGGCGTGATGCTTTTCGGAGGCGGCTTTCAGCACCTTCACCTTGCGATCGAAGCAGCACTGGTTGGGGTTCGTCTTGTACAACGGCCCGCCGTGCGCAGCTTCGTATTCGGGCACGGAAAGCTCGGGCTGCAGCATGTCTACTTCGACGCCGTACCTCCGTGCCAGCCGGTCGCGCAGATCGAGCGTTTCCAGGAACTGATAGCCGGTGTCCAAATTGAAGACGTTCGTCTGAGGCGCGACTTTCGCGAGCATCGAGATGATGACGCAGCCTTCTGGGCCAAATGCGGTGGCCATGGTTAAGTGCGGGGCAAACCGCTTGTCAGCCCAAGCGATGATCTCTTCCGGCGACGCCGATTCCAACCTCGCGCTCGCCTCGGCTAACTCAGCCAGCAACTCCGGCGTCGGCTCCAAGCGACGAAATCCCTCGTCGAGGCGAGTAGCTTCGCTGCGAAGAGACAGCGTTCGGCTGCCCATCGGTATCACCCCGCTGGCGCTCATTTCATTTCCCGGCTGATAAATCCCCAGCGCCGGCCGCTCGGACGGGCGGACAGTAGGAATCGCTGCTTGGGCACGATGGTTCACGGGAGGAAATCCTATCAATTATGGTCTAAATAGTCAACATTGGCGGCCAGCATTCTATTTATCGACAACGGTCATGCCGGTCGTTCAAGAAATGCAGCTTGTAGAGACCCCGTAGCGGCGACTTTTAGTCGCCGTGCTACCCGCTGCTCCGTTGGGCTGCCGGGCTGGGAAGCAAACTCCAATCGGTCGGCCAGGAGTTCGCGGCGGTTCAAAACCGCCGTTACGAGTTCTTGTAGACCTTGTGCTGCGGCCGGCCGGCGAGAATTTGTTCCTTGCCCCAGTTCGTGACGTCCCGGAACGCCTGGCTCGAAATAAACGCCCGGAACGCGTCCTCGTCCGACCATTCGCTGGTGATGAGGTACGAGGCCCCGTCGGCCACGTCCTTCCAAAGCGTCGATTCCGTGTGTCCCGGCGCCGCCCGCAGCGCGGCCAGCACACCGGCGAACTTCGACTCAAAGTCCTGCTGCTTCCCCTCGATGACGCGATAGTTCATCCCAACGGTGATCATGCCTCTGGCCCTCGTGCGACGGTTTTTTTCTGCTAGCGGATCGGAAGCCGCATTCTACCAGTTTCCCGCAAGCACGCAGGGGGACTTTGCCGATTAGGAAAACGGCGCCGCGCCGACGCGGCGCCAGCTTTTCGATGGTTGTCTCTTCGAGGTTCGATGCTCATGCGTGTTGCTGCTTTATTCCCGTTCGTCGCATTTCTGGCTGTCACCGCGGCGGGCACATCCGTCTTTGCCCAAATGGCTCCAAATTACTACCCCGCCAGCCCAGCCATGGCCGGCGCAGTGCGCACCGCCAGCTACGAGCAAACCACCGGCCAACAGAACCCGGCCCTCAGCTTCTTCGGCCGGCCCAAAGCCGCCGCTTACGCGCCGAGAGCGCCGATCGCCGCGCCGGCCCAAGTCCAAGTCCAGGCGGCCGCCCCCGGCAAGCCCTTCGCCAGCTACCAGGCAAGCTCAAATGTCACGCCGTATCTGGCCCTCGACTTCGCCGAGAACCCGACCTCGCTGCCTAACTACTACATGTTCGTCCGCCCTCGGCTGGACGCGCAGCAGGCCGCCCAGACAGAACGAGCCCAGTTCCGCCGCATCCAGCAAAAGCTCCGCAAGGTCGAAGCCGGCGGTGCGGTGAGCAATCCCAGCGGCGGCATTCCTACCACCGGCCACAGCTCGCAATTCATGAACATCGGCGGGTACTACCCAAGCGGGAAGTAGGGCGCGCTCTCAACGAGGGCCGGCGGAGTTACATTGATCGAATCAGGCAGAACTGACCTCGATCAAGGAGCCGCCTCACCATGCCTCGCCCGACCGCCTTCCGTTTATCTGGCCTCATCGCTTGCGGCTTAGCGGCCTTCCTCGCAGCCGACGCCCCGCTTCATGCCGATGAGACGCCCGCGGCCGTAAGCAAAGAAACTGCAACGCCCGATCAGAAGAAACTGATCGCGGATCTGGAGAAGACGCTCACCGGCGCCACGCTCGTCGGCCACTACACCGTCAGTGGCGATCATCCCCAGCCGCCGACTGACGAGCGGTACGACCTCGGCGAGGTGAAACACCTCGACGGCGACCTGTGGTCAATCGAGGTCCGCATCCGCTATCGAGACAACGACGTGAAGCTGCCGATCATCGTGCCGATCCGCTGGGCCAAGGACACGCCGATGATCTGCGTGGACGATCTACCGATTCCAACGCTGGGCACTTACACAGCACGCGTGATGATCTACCGCGACCACTACGCCGGCTTCTGGACCGGCCACGGCCACGGCGGGCATTTGTATGGCGTCGTGAAGCACGACGAGAAGGACGAGAAAGAAAAGCAGAGCGATGAAAAGAA
>JAICUM010000631.1 GCA_025935855.1 Pirellulales bacterium
CATGACGCCCCCTAATACTGGTTAACCAGTAGAGATGTCCGTGATTCTACTGCTCGCCCAGTAGTTGTCAACGGTTTTTTAGCCAAAGCGCGCTTATTCCCGCGTCATCCTCCCAAAACATCTCAGGAGGCGCGGTGGCCACAATCTGGCGTCGCTTTCATGCCGATGATCCGCTATAATGTACGCCTGAACATTTATAGCGATTCGATAGGACAGCGGCCTGTCTCGACCGGCCGGGCGAAGCAGTGGTCGCTCGCGCCCGCGGCCGCACCGCCGCGTCCCAAAACCATCAAGCGAAGAGTTTTGGACTTTTGGATTTTTGGACTTTTTTCAAGAAATCCAAAACTAGCCTCAATCGCTCGTTCCCAATGCTAAAACCAACCCTGTATTTACCGACCAAATCAAGCCAAATGCTGTCAAGGGCCTCGCCCTTTTTGATCACGAAAATAGGGGCCCCCCGGCAAACGCTCATAATACAAAATCCAAAAGGCCAACATTCCTTGCCGACCATCGAACCGCAGCCTCGACTGCCAGCACGCACGCGCCTGGTCGGCTTGGGCGCCCAACTTCCAATGCTTCCACCGTTCAATTTGCCTAACCCGTTCCACCCGACGCTTAGGCGCCCCGGTCGGGTCGTCCCGGTTGGAATGCCGATTCGGATTGTGCCGGCGAGCGCTTCTTCGGCGTGCGGCCAGGCAAGGACGTCGCTAGCTGGCATAGCGCCGCCTAAATCTTCCTTCACTTTTTCTTCATTGGCTCTTATGGCATCCCCAGTGGCTCGCGGCGGACGGCGGCGGCGTGTTTTGAATCAGGAGGCGCCGGGCGCCTCGGCAATCAGCTTTTCAACATTTGCAACCGCCGAGGCCGACGCGCCGCGGTACGGCGAGCAGGCTAGCGTCGAGCACCATCCGCAGGTGACGGACTTCGTGCCGCGGAAAATGCGCACGATGATGCTGACGCTCGCGGTTGGCATCGGAACCGCCGCCGGTGCGGAAGCGCTGGCGCACTTTGCCGACGAAATCGCCGCGCGCACCCCCGGCGTGAGCGCTGAGGCACTCAGCGGTCGCGTCGCGGCGGGCGCCGTGGCCTGGGCGTCGGCGGTCGAGCTGCTGCTGGCGGCGATGCTCGCGAAGGTGATCTTCTCGCTGCGGCGGCATCGCGTGGACGACTACCACGGCCGCTACCGCGTGTGGCGATGGATGGTTTGGGGCTGCGTGCTCGCGAGCGCAAATGCGGTGGTCGGCGCGCAGACGGTGATCGCGAAGGCGGCGGCTGCCGCAACCGGTTTCAGCTTCACCGCGTCGGCGAGCGAATGGTGGTTGGCGCCGGCGGCGATCGTCGGCGCGTGGATCTTCGTGCGGCTCATCCTCGAGGTCGCCGAGTGCAAGATGGCCCTCACTGCGGTGCTGCTCGCCGCGGTTTGCTATGGCGCGGCCGCGGTCGGCACGCTGGGCTTCTCGCCAAGCCTAGGCGGCTGGGGCGACGCCGTGGCGCGCATCGCCCCGCTCGTCGGACACACGTTCGGGCTGGTCGGGCTGATGTTCTTTGGCCGCTATGTGGTCCTCGACGTGCAAGGCCTCATCGAACACGCTTCGCGGCCAGCGGCGCCTGGGAAGCCGAAGAAGAAAAAGAAAGCCGAACGCATTGCCGAGACATCCGAATCCAAGGCGACAGTCGAGATGAAGTCGCACCAGTCGCGCGAAGAAGCCCACGACGCCGACCGCTCGGAAGAAGACAGCGATGAAGACGAGGACGGCGGCGCCGTGCGGAGGCTTTCCAAGGCCGATCGCAAGCGGCTGCGGAAGCAGAATCGCGCTGCCTAAAACTGCAGCCAATTGTTTCGCGAAAGCGCCTAGCCGCGACGCTACGCGTCGCCGGGGTTGTGGGGACGACGCACCACCCGCTTACTGCTAAAATGCCTTCTCTTCGCTGCACCGGCGATGCGTAGCATCGCGGCTATTGCGAAACGCTGTTGTCGTTGTCAACGCTGCTGTCGTTCTCTGAGTTGGTTTGCGCCGCTGCGATGCCTGCTGAAACTGTCCGCACTCGATTCGCTCCCAGCCCGACGGGCTATTTGCACATCGGCGGCGTGCGGACGGCGCTGTTCAACTGGCTCTTCTCGCGGCAGCACGGCGGGCAGTTTCTGCTGCGGGTGGACGACACCGACCAGCAGCGGAACATCGAGGCGGCGCTCGCGCCGATTCTCCACGGCTTCCGCTGGCTAGGGCTCGACTGGGATGAAGGGCCGGAAGTTGGCGGGGCGTTTGGGCCCTACTTTCAGTCGCAGCGCGGCGAACTGTATCGGGCGGCGGTCGAGCAATTGTTAGCGAGCGGCGCGGCGTACCGCGACTTCGCCAAGCCGGAGGAATTGCAAGCCGAGCGCGAGGCGGCGGAGAAGGCGGGGCGGCCGTTTATTTACAGCCGGACGTGGGCCGCGAAGACGCCAGCGGAGGCGTCGCGGTTTGAGGCCGAGGGCCGGCAGAGCGTGGTGCGGCTGAAGATGCCGCGCGAGGGCGAGCTGGTGCTGAACGACCTGATCCGCGGCGATGTGCGGTTCGCTTGGACGAGCGAGCAGGACCACGTCATTCAGCGGGTGGACGGCTCGTGCTTATACCACCTGGCGTCGGTGGTGGACGACGAGGCGATGCGAATCACACACGTGATTCGCGCCGAGGAGCACCTGCCGAACACGCCGCGGCAGGTGTTTATCGCCCAGTCGCTCGGGTA
>JAICUM010000334.1 GCA_025935855.1 Pirellulales bacterium
ACGCCCATCGCCACCGCTGGACGGCGCTTTGCCGTCGTCACGAGCCTTGGGCAAGCAATGGTATTTGAAGCCGGGCCCAGCAATGAAAAGACCGCTGTCGCGCGCCTCGCTACGCGCGATGCCACCGAAAAAGAACCGATGGCTCAATATGCCATCCTCCATGAAGGCCAGCTTTGGCTCGCGGGGCGGCAGCTATTGAAGCTCGCGATCCTGCCGACGGGCAGCCAACTGCCGGTGCAAAGCATCGACAAAACCTTTCAAGGCGACGCCTTCGACTACCCGCTGCAATCCGCCGGCAATCTGCTGATCCACGTCCGCCGTCCCGCCGGACAAGCCGGCGCCGTCGTCGCGGCCATGGACGCCGCGGCGAATCGATCGCTGTGGGAAATTGTGCTCGCCGAACCGCCGGCCGGCGCTCCGGCCATCGACGCCACGGCCATGCGCATGACCGCGGGCTCTGCGGCAGGCGACGTGTTCCAGCTCGATCGCGAAGCCATGACGCGCCGCGTGCAGGATCAGGCCAAACACCTGGACCCGGCCCCCGCCCACCTGCCGCCACTCACCGAGTCGCTCGATGTCGGCCAGGGCCGGCTTGTCCTGAGCGCCGTCGGAGGCGCGCAACTAGTCCACTTCCGCCCCGGCGATCCGCGCCAGGAGCTTAAACTCGTCGATCTTCCCGGCCCCCTCACCTGCGCGCCGGTCGCCTGGCGCGATGGCTTCGTGACCGCCACGGAAGTCGGCCAGGTCGGTCTGCACCGCGCCGACGATGGCTCGCCGGCCGTCACCGCCTTTCAGCCTGAGCTGACCCCCGGCCGAAAGTACCAATGGCTGCGGCCGGTCGTCGTCGGAGCCGAAGGAGCACAACTCGCCTTGAGCGACGGCGTCTCGAAACTCTACCTCCTGTCGAACGAGCCGCAGCCGCAGCCTCACTTGAAGGCCGCCGCTACCGCGGATGTCGGCCCAACGCCGCTCGAAACGCCGTTGGCAGTGGTCGGGTCGCGATTATGCGCCGGCAACAACAAAGGCCAGCTCGCCAGCTTCACGCTGCCAGCCCTCACGCCCAACGCCCCCGTTGAGCTCGGCGGCCGCGTTACCTGGGGTCCGCATGCCGTAGGCGATGCGCTGCTCCTCGCCACGGATCACAAGGAGCTGCTACTCGTGGGCGCCGATGGCGCCATTCGCTGGCGGCAGGCAATGAAGCGCGGCCAGCCGACCGGAACGCCGCTCGCCGACGCCGGGGCCGCCTTCGTGCTGTACCAAAGCGGCGGCGTCGCACGCCTCAATCTCGCCGATGGCGCCGAAGCCGCATTTATCGAATCCGGCCAGCCCGCCGTGGCCGGCCCCGTTGCCTTCGGCCCGCGGCTGGTCATCTCCGCGCACGACGGCACGTTACTGGTAGTCAACCGTCCTTGATGCGCTGGAAAGTTGACATGCCAGACCTTGCGTCGTTGCTCAGAACCCGCGGACGTGCCGGACTCCCGTTGGCGGCCGTCGCGATTGCGCTGTTGCTTTGTCACGCCGCCCGCGCTCAAAACGTCGCTCCCGCGGCAACGGCCGCGGGCAAGGGCAACCAGCAGCCGGCCGGCGCCGAAGCGAAGGCGCCTGCCAACGCGAAGCAGCCGAGCGGCGAGAAGCCGGCCGCCGAAGAGCCCGCCGAGGTTCCTGCCCGCTTGCTCGACCGCCCGCCCTTCGATCGCATCACGCTGAATGCCGCCAACGGCAACGTCGCGATCGACACCGTGCTGCTTGACTTACCGGACCGCAAGCTGCCAA
Organism: Pirellulales bacterium; assembly: GCA_025935855.1. Taxonomy (GTDB): domain Bacteria; phylum Planctomycetota; class Planctomycetia; order Pirellulales; family Lacipirellulaceae; genus Lacipirellula. The sequence continues at coordinate 1,774 of JAICUM010000334.1, forward strand.
ATCCGCTTCCAAAGACGGGCACGCTCAGCATCCGCCGGCTGAGCCACCCGTCCATCCCTTATGCCGTGAACTGGGCGGACATCGCTAAGGTCGAGCTCTACGAGCAGATGCTGCTCGCGGAAGCGAATCGACTTACCGCCGCCGGCAATTTCGCCGAAGCGTTCGATTACCTGGCCTTCCTCGCGACGAATTATCCGCACCTCGAAGGCCTCGAGCAGGCCATGGAAAACCACCTTTGGCGCGAGGCGTCGGCCACCTACGCCGCCGGCAAACGCGACGAGGCCTGGCCGATTCTCCAGGCGCTCTACCTCCGCAACCCGCGCTTCCTACGCCTCATAAACGCTGTGCAGGCGGTGAGCGACGAGATGGTCAAAGAGCGGCTCAAGGAGCACGATTTCGCCGCTGCCCGCAAAATCATCGACGAGCTCGAGCGAACGTTTCGCAACCTGCCGTTGACCAACGTGGCGAACTGGCGTCGGCAGTTCCAGCAGGACGCCGACGCCGAAATGGCCAAATCCCGCGCCGCGCTTGCCGAGAAAAAATACAGCGAGGCGCGCGACGCCGTCACCCTGGCGCGCGCGATTCTCCCAACGATCGCCGGCGGCGAAGAGCTGTGGAAGCAAATCCAAGCCGCCGCGCCAGAAGTTCGCGTCGGCGTCGCTCAGTTTGGCGCCCCCGCCCCCTTCGGCCGCACCCCCGATTGGGCAGCCGCGCGACTCGGACCCCTCGTCAATCCGCGTCTGGTCCACATGACCGATTTCGGCGCCGAGGGCGGCGTCTACGCCTGTTCGCTTGGCGAGTTGCGCACCAGCCAGGACGGCCTCGCCACCACCATCCGCCTTTTGCCCGAGGCGCTCAACCGCGGCCTGTCACCCGACGGCCTCGCGCTGCAGCTGGTGGACATGGCGTCCATCGAAGGCGATCATCGCGAACCGGACTTCATGTCGCTTCTAGAGCACGTCGCCGTGAAGGATGGCCGCGACGTGCAAATAAAATGGCAGCGGCCGTATATTCGGCCTGAGGCCCTGCTCAAAGTCCCGCTGCGCTGGCTCACCACGGCCGAGCGCTCGCCGGGCCTGTGGTTCGATGCCGAAGCCGATCAGAAGCACGACAACGAACGCCGCTATCAACGCACCGGAAACTCGAACGTCGCCAGCGGCGAGCCGCGCTTCATCGTCGAGCAGCAATTCAAGGACGACGAAGCCGCGGTGGCCGCACTCACGCGCGGCGATATCGACGTGCTCGACCGCGTGCCCCCGTGGCATCTCGCCCGCCTGAAGGCGACCGAAGGCCTCACCCTGGCGCCATATCGCCTGCCCACGGTCCATGTCCTCATTCCGAACTTCCAAAACCCGCTCATCGGCGTCCGCGAGTTCCGTCGCGCCCTGTGCTACGGCATCGACTCGAAAAACATCGTGAGCGACATCCTGCTTGGCGGCCAGGAAGTAGCCGGTTTCCGGCCGCTCACCGGGCCCTTCCCCGCGGGCGTCTCGCTGACCGACCCCGCCGGCTACGCCTACAACGCGGATTTGCCGCCGCGGCCATATGAACCTCGGTTGGCCGCCCTGCTCTCGCTCGCCGCCCGCACCTCGCTCGTGAAGCAGGAAGCTGAACGCAAGAAGGCCGAGGAAGCGGCCCGGCAAAAAAAGCTCGCCGAGGAAAAAGGCGCCAAGCCAGATGCCACTAAAGCGGCGGCTAAGGCCGACGACAAAAAGCCTCAGCCAGCCAAGGTCGAGCCGGACCAACTACCGAAGTTGCAGCCGCTCGTACTTGCTCACTCCACAGACCCGCTGGCCCGCCTGGCCTGCCAATCCATTAAGCTTCAGCTCGATCAGGTCGGCATTCCGGTGAAGCTGGCGGAGTACACAGGCGAGGGCCCTCCGCCCAAACTGAAATACGATTTGCTCTACGCCGAGCTGGCAGTATTCGAACCAATCTCCGAGGCGCGCGGACTACTGGGACCCGGCGGCGTTGCCGAGCATTGCTCGCCGCTCATGTCGTTGGCCCTCGATGATCTGCCGCAAGCGGAAAACTGGAAGCAAGCCCGCTTCGAGCTCAACGAGATCCATCGCATCGCCCACTACGATCTGCCGCTCATCCCGCTCTGGCAAACGGTGAATTACTGCGCCTACCGCAACTACGTGGCGGGCGTCGGCGAGCGCCCGGTGACTCTCTATCAAAACGTGTCCGCCTGGCGGAAGTCATTCCAATAACGCATGACGACCCTCACCGCACAATTCGAGCGTCGCCGCGAGCCGAAACTTTTCGGCGCGCTCGCGCTAATGGCGTTTGGATGGGGCGTTTGGCTCGCAAGCCCGAACACCGGCCACGGCGCCGACATGGGGGACTGGAAACTTTCGCCCTACAAGGTTCACGTTGCCTTTGCCCTTGATGACCTCGCGCGCCCGGAGCCAACGCTTGCCGGCGCGATCGCCAAGAATATCAATGAACGCGTCGAAGCTTTGCTCGTTCCCTTGTGGCAGTTTGAATTGGTTGAAGCCGCCGACCCACCAACTCGTCGCCAATGCCTCCACATGGAAGAGATCGCCTGGGACAAGCTGCCGACCGAGCTGAAATCATTTGACAAACTGCTCTGGCTTGGCGTTGAATCGCGGCCCGCAGGCTTCGTTCTCACCTGCCGAGAGTTCGACATTTACACCCATCGCTGGGGCCCGCCGCATCAGCAGGTGGTCCAACAAGCGTCGTTCCTGCCCGAAGCCGCGTTCCACCTGCTGCTCCAGGCGTTCTCGCCAATCGCGATGGTCGAGCCGCTACCGAATGACGACAAACATGTCCGACTCGTCTTCCGCGGCAGCAAGCTCCCCAAGCAGACCACCGACGATGCGCTCGTCACCCCCGGCGAGCTGCTGCGGCCCTTGCTGCGCCGCACGGATCGCTCCGGAAAACTCGCCGCCAACGGGATTGTCGAGGTGCCATACACATACCTGGTAACGGCGGCGCCGAAGGAAGAAGGCTGGCTGGCCGACGTTTACACCGGCACGCGCCGGCCCTTCGCCGCCGAGCGCCGCGCTCGCATCGACCAGATCGCCGTCGCCGAGCGTATGGCGCCCGGCCCGACGGACGTCCGCTTCCACGCCCGCATCGACAAAAAGCAGGGGCTCGCCAACTACCAGGTTTTTCTGCTCCAAGAAGACGGCACGGAAAAGCAGCTTGGGCTCACGGATCGCGACGGCGTCATTTCCGTCCCCCCCGGGCCAAAGCCCATCTCGACAATCATGCTGCGCAGCGACGCGCAACTGCTCGCCAAAGCGCCCATTCCCGCCGGCGCTCCAGCCGCCATCGAAATCCCCGTGGCCGACAGCCTCGCCCGGCTCCGCGCCCAGGCCGAGGCGCAAGTCGTTCGCGAGCAGCTTGTGGACGTCGTCGCCCGACGCAACCTGATGATGGCCCGCATCAAGGCGCTGCTCAAGAAAGGCAAAGGCAAGGACGCCGCCGACCTGATGGAGCAGCTCGACGCGCTCCCCTCGGCCTCGGTATTCAACCGCAACATCGACATCGCGGCCAAACGCATTCCCGCCGGCAAGGATCCTTCAGTACAGAAGTCGATCGACCGCCTCTTCACGAATACGCGCGAATTGCTCGGAAAATTCCTCAACAACCGCCCGATTATCGACCTTCAAAACGAGGTAAACGCCGCCTCCCGCGGCGGTTAGTATCGCCGTCTCGCAAAGCAAGACGGCCCCAAGTGTAGCCGTCTCGCTCCGCGAGACGGTCCTCACGCGGAG
>JAICUM010000667.1 GCA_025935855.1 Pirellulales bacterium
CTCACGCTGCGCACCAAACTCGACTTGAAAGACATGCTTCGCCCAGCCGTTCAGCCTGGCGCCACGCTGGATTACGAACCCGCCAAAGAGAACGTCTCGCTCACGTTCCAGCCACGTGCCGCCGAATGCCGAATCTCGGTTGATTCGAAGTCAAACTACACTTCGGCCGGCAGCACCGGCGATGTGACGCTCAAGCACACAATGACGCCGGCGCCCGACTCGCCGGTTTCCATCGAGGTCAACCTGCGTCGAAAGGCAGCGTCCAATCCGCTGGAATTCAAAATCAGCTTCAACACCCTGGAAGAGGATGCACGGCCACGCGCCCTACCCTTGCGGCGGTTCCTCCTGCCCTGGGCCGAGCTCTCCACAAAGCCCACGGAAATCGCGAGCAACGCCGACCTGCCGGAGCTCAAAGGCGGCAACTGGCTCCGCGGCCAGAAGGAATTCTTCGGCTCACAGGCCGGCTGCTCCAAGTGCCACACCATCCGCGGCCAAGGCGGCAAGATCGGTCCGAACCTCTCGAACCTCCCGCTCCGCGATTACGCCTCGGTGCTCCGCGACGTCACGCAGCCCAGCTTCGCCATCAACCCCGATTACGTCTCTCAGAAAGTGCTGCTCGATTCCGGCAAAGTGCTCACCGGCATCGCCCGCGTCGAGGGCGACAAGCTGATCGTCGCCGACACCGAGGGCAAGGAAACCACCGTGCCCCGCGCGGAGGTCGAATCCTTCGAGCACTCGCCGCAATCGATCATGCCCGAAGGCCTCCCCAAGGCCCTCGGCGAAGCTCGGCTCCGCGACCTGCTCACGTTCCTCCTGGTCGAGCCGCCCCACATGCCGGTGTACGGCGACCACGCTCCGCCGGCGCCACGGACCATGGCCGAAGTGAACGCGGTGCTTGCCGGATCAAAGCTTGCCGCGTCCAATCGGCCGCTGCACATCGTGCTGGTCGCTGGTCCGAAGGACCACGGCGTCGGCGAACACGATTACCCCGCCTGGAAGAAAGTTTGGCAGAAGCTGTTCGAGCTCGCCGAGAATGTCCGCGTCACCACCGCCGAAAACTGGCCAAGCGCCGACGACCTGAAAACCGCCGACGCGCTCGTCTTTTTCCAGCACGGCGATTGGACGCCCCAGCGCGCCCGCGATACCGACGCGTTCCTCGCCCGCGGAGGCGGCCTGACCTACATCCACTACGCCGTCGATGGCGGCAAAAACGCGGCCGGCTTCGCCGAGCGTATCGGCCTCGCCTGGGACGGCGCCCATTCCAAGTTCCGCCACGGCGAGCTCGACATCCAGTTCGTCCCCGGCAGCAAGCACCCGATCGCACGCAACTTCTCGAAGGTCCGCTTCTACGACGAAAGCTACTGGCAATCCACCGGCGACCCCAAGCGGATCGACCTGCTCGCCACCGGCGTCGAAGACGGCAAGCCGCAGCCGCTGTTTTGGACGCGCGAACACGGCGGCGGTCGCGTCTTCGTCTCCATCCCCGGCCACTTCGCCTGGACCTTCGACGACCCCCTGTTCCGCACGCTGCTGCTACGGGGCATCGCCTGGACCGCCAAGGAACCCGTCGATCGATTTAACGACCTCGTGCTACCCGGCGCCCGTGTGGCGGAGGAGGCCTCCGCCGCGAAATAAAAGCCCCTGGCGATGCCAGGGGACGGCTTGAGCAAACGGTTGCCCCGCACGCGACAAGGCGACTTGTCCACCGGCAGAGCCAGTGGCTTTCATCCTTGCACGCTCTTCATCATCGTCTCGGTGATCGACTGCTTCACCTTGAAGAACTCCTTCCATGGATCCTTGAAGCCCTTCGTCAGACGCTTGTGAATGTTCTCGATCGTATACTGGTTCGGCTTGAGTTTCGTCGTTAGCTCATCCCACGCCAGCGGCGTCGCGACCGGCGCTCCCGGCCGCGCGCGTGTCGAGTACGACGCCACCGCCGTCGCCCCGCGCTGGTTCCGCAAGTAGTCCACAAAAATCTTCCCGCGGCGCTTCGCCTTGCTCATGTTCGACGTATATCGGTCCGGCGCGGCGCGAACCATCGTGTCGGCGACCCCATGGGCGAACGATTTCAGCTCGTCCCACGTGTTGCGGCGGCTCAGCGGCGCGCAAATATGCAGCCCCTTCCCGCCGGAGGTGCGCAAAAAACTTTGTAAACCGAGCGCGCTCAGCAAATCGCGAATGTCGCGCGCCCCTTGCACCACCGCTTTCCAATCCAGGTCCTGATCGGGATCCAGATCAAAGATGAGCATATCCGGCCGCTCGATCTTATCCTCGCGCGCCGGCCACGGATGAAACTCCAGCACGCCCATTTGCACCAGCGACACCAGCCCTGCGATGTTCTTCACCGCCAGGTAAACGTCCGTCCCCTCCTTCTCCTTGATCTTCACGCCGTGTACGGCCTTGGGCATCGTGGCATTGATGTGCTTCTGAAAAAAG
>JAICUM010000786.1 GCA_025935855.1 Pirellulales bacterium
CCTCTGGGGAGAGTATAGGTGAGGGGAGCGCCGCGAGCCGGCTTCAATCCGAAAGTGAAAAGCAGACGTCCGGAATCCCTCCCCTGGCCCCTCCCTTCGAGGGAGGGGGATCGCAGCCGCTGAGGATTCTCTTCTCCGGCGACGTCGGGCGGTACGATGGGCCGCTGTATCACGATCCGGCGAAGCCGCCGGCGTGCGATTACCTCGTCTGCGAAAGCACCTATGGCGACCGTGAGCATCCGGATCGATCGATCCTTGATGCGCTCGCCGAGGTGATCAAGCGGAGCGTGGCTCGCGGCGGCGTGATGCTTGTCGCCGCGTTCGCCGTTGGCCGGGCTCAGCAGCTCATTTATCTGCTGCAGATCCTGAAGTCGGAGCGCCGTATCCCGGAAATTCCGGTGTATCTCGACAGCCCGATGGCATGCGACGCCACCGCGGTGTATCGGGAACATAAGGAAGACCATGACCTTAGCGACGGCGAGCTCGACGCGGCGCATCCGGCGCTCGACGGCAAGAACGTGATTCTGGCCAACACGACCGCCGAGTCGAAAGCCATCAACGCCGTGCACGGCCCGGCGATGATCATCTCTTCCAGCGGCATGATGACCGGGGGGCGAATCGTGCACCATCTGCGGCAGCGGTTGCCCGATCGGCGGAACACGATCATTCTCGGCGGTTACATGGCGTCCGGCACTCGCGGCCGATTGCTGCAGGACGGCGCCAAGTTTCTTCGCATGTTCGGCATGGAGGTGCCGGTGCGGGCGGCGATTGAAACCGTGCCCGGTCTTAGCGGCCACGCCGACCGCAGCGATTTGCTCCGCTGGACGGCGCAGTTGCCCCAGCCGCCGAAGCAAACCTTTCTCACGCACGGCGAACTGCCGGCGATGAACGCCTTTGCCGAGACGCTGCGCAAGGAGCGGCACTGGCAAGTGGCCACCCCCTTCATGGGCGAACGGGTCGAGCTCACGTAATTTACGCACATGGCCAAGGCGGACGAACGAAATCTGTCTAGCGCGAACGTCGAGCGGAATCGGCAGGCGATTCTCGCGTCGCCAAGCTACCGGCTGGCTGAGCTGGATACCGATTTCATTGGCCGGCCTGACCAGCGACCAGTTCGCATGCAGTTGGAGCTTGACAAGGCCGAGACTATTCTGCGCGAGAACAAGGTGCGCTCGACCGTCGTGGTGTTCGGCGGGACGCAGATTGTTCGGAAGGAGCTCGCCGAGGAGCGGCTGGCCCAGGCGCGAGCGCTGTTGGATCGGCAACCCAGCGATCCGCTGGCGATGCGTGCCGTCGCCCGCGCGGAAAGCATTCTCAAGAAAAGCCACTTCTATGAGGAAGCCCGCGATTTCGGCCGGCTGGTCTCGGACTATTGCCATCACCTGGGCGATGACAAATGCGACCTGGTGGTGATGACCGGCGGCGGGCCGGGCATTATGGAGGCGGCCAATCGCGGCGCGTTCGACGTGGGCGCCAAGAGCATTGGGCTGAACATCGTGCTGCCGCACGAGCAGGAGCCGAACCCGTACATCACGCCGGAGTTGTGTTTGCAGTTCCATTATTTCGCGATGCGAAAGTTCCACTTCATCCTGCGGGCGGCGGCGCTGGTGATTTTTCCCGGCGGCTTCGGCACGCTGGACGAGCTGTTCGAGGTGCTCACGCTGCGGCAAACGGGGCGGATGCAGGAAATACCCATCATCATGTATGGAACCGATTACTGGACGCGGGTGATCGACCTCGACACGTTGGCCG
>JAICUM010000094.1 GCA_025935855.1 Pirellulales bacterium
GTCGATTGCCTTAACGTGCGACGGGCTCGATTGCATTTCTACACATTGACATGTAGATTCAACGTGTAATGATTGCCAATAGAGGCCGGAGATGCAACCGGCGGCAATGAACCATGTGTTCGTCAAGCTGGCGACCATGCTGACTTTCGATTCGCGGCGGGTCGCCGGGGGAACGCAGAACTGAGAAGGCGGCCACAGCCGTCGAAACAACTCGCATCGAAGAACGTCATGCACTATCTCTATGGATTCAAGAAGGGGAGCCGGCGGCTGGTGGCGACGTTCGGCTCGGAGCCGCAGTTGCTGGCTTACGTGAACTGGTCCACGTTGAAATCGCTTGGCGAGCGGCAGGGAAAATTCGAACAGGGGAGCGCGTTGGCCAGTTACGAATCCTGGGAACAATCCACTGAGCCGCTGACCGACGACGACCCAGAAGCGGTCGTCCATAATCCCACCCCCAGCATGCTTTAGCGGCGGAGCGTGCGACTCGAATCACGGAGCGAGGCGTGCAGGACCCACAGCCCAGTGCAAACGCGGGTTGGTTCGACGTGCGAGTGCTGCGCCAGGATCGTCCGGATGAGCCAAGCTATTGGCAGTCCTTCCGGCTGGCTTATGAGCCGAGCCTGAACGTGACGAGCGTGCTGCAACGCTTGGCCGCGAATCCGGTGACGGCTTCGGACGAGCGCGTTGCGCCGGTCGCCTATGAGGCGAATTGCCTGGAGGAAGTGTGCGGCTCTTGCACGATGGTGATCAACGGCCAGGTGCGGCAGGCCTGCTCGGCGCTGGTTGACTCATTGCTCGCGGATCGTCCGGACGAAATCGAATTGCGCCCGCTGACGTCGTTTCCCGTGGTCCGCGATTTGGTGGCGGATCGTCGGCGGCTGTTCCGCGCGTTGGAGAAGCTTGAGTGCTGGATTCCCGTGGACGGGTACTACGACGCGGGGCCTGGGCCGCGGCAATCGCCCCAGCAACAGCAGCAGGCGTATCCGCTGAGCGAGTGCATGAGCTGCGGGTGCTGTTTGGAGGCCTGTCCGCAATACTCGAGAGTCGAGCTGCGACGGGAGTCCGGCGAAACGGACGAGGAGTTTCGACAACGAGAAGACGCGGCGTTCGATCGGCACTTCATCGGCGCCCATGCGAATAGCCAGGCGGTGCTGATGAATTCGAATCCGACCGGCAAGATGAGCGCGACGCAGCGAATCGCGGCGATGATCGGGCCCGGCGGCATTCAGAATTGTGGTAAAGCGGCGAATTGCCAGGCCGTGTGCCCCAAGGGTATTCCGCTGATGAGGTCGTGGGCGCGGGCCGGACGGGCGGCCACCTGGTTCGCCGTAAAGAAATTGTTTGACGGTTGAATGCTGGGCTGACGATGGGGATCGAAGACGCTAGCGGTGAGATCGAAGCGAAAGAGGTTAAGAAAACATGAACGCGAATCCGAGCAACGTCATCGTCGTGGACGGCGCCTGCACAACGTGCGGCGGCGAGAGCATCCAGGTTTACCATGAGAGCTTCCCGGAACTGCGGGTCGTAGGCCCCTCGGCGGGCGCGGCGGCCGAACGCCTTGCGGCGCGGCTCGAGAATTCTCTCTCCACGGTCGCCGATAGGGCCCATCGCGACCCGGCGCTCCAGGCGCTGGCGGACGTGCAGGCGTTCGTGGATCGCCAGGGCTCGGTACATCCAGGGCGAGACTTGACGGCACATTAACGATTGGGAGCCATGTTGGTTCAGACGAAAGGAGACTCTTATGGCGATTCCGCACGCGGCGCCGGGCATCCCCACGGATCTTTGGTTGGAAGGAGAATCGCTGTCTGAGGCGCGGACGAACGCCCTGGTGAAGACGGACGCGTTCGAGGCGATCCGGCTGGTGATTCCGGCCGGGCACGAGGTGTGCCGCAACCACCAGATGGAAGGCCCGATAACCGTTCAATGCCTGGCGGGGCAAATCGCCTTTACGGTAGACAATGTTACCCATGTCGTGCGTCAGGGCCACTGGCTCTTCTTGCCGGGCGGAGTTCCGCACACGATCGCCGGCGTGGAAGACTCGCTGGTGCTATTGACGGTGATGTTCCGAGGAAAAGGGGGTTGAATCATGCCAGAGTCACAATCGATGTATCCTTCGGGGACGAAGGAGTTGGCCAACGAGCGTAAGAAGTTGGCTCCCAACCAGGCGGAGGCGTTCAAGGCATTCAGCCGGAGCGTGTTCGCCGAGGGGGCGCTCTCGGCGAAAACGAAGCAGTTGATTGCGGTGGCGGTGGCTCACGTAACGCAATGCCCGTATTGCATACGCGGTCACGCCCAGGGCGCTCGGCAGCATGGCGCCACGGCGGAGGAAATGATGGAAGCGATTTGGGTGGCGGCGGAAATGCGCGCCGGCGGCGCCTATGCCCATTCGCTGTTGGCGCTGGACGCGATCGGGGGATCGCACAATGAAGCGAAAGATGGCGGGTAGGTCGACTCGGGGTGGAAACTTGAAGGGCGCTGGGATTCTTTTGCGTGTTAACTTTTTCGCGGGGTTAAGGTTCCTGGCGCCTTTTTCGGAAACCGCGACCAGCGGTCGCGGCTTTCTGGAATTTGCATTTCTCTCGCTAAATTGCGCGTGGGGTGGCGGGGTTTCGTTGCTCCGGAGCCGCGCAAAGGTTACTCTGCCAGTTGCGGCGTAATTCGGCCGCTAGGGGCAGAATCTCGAATCGGGAGCAGTGGCCGCGTCGCGGGGGAATCTCAGGCGGCGGCGGCGCGTTCTCACCTGAGCCATCCAGCATTGATCGGGGGCGAACATTGAAGGGCTTCATCAGTCGATCCGGGCGCAAGCATCGCGCCGCTAGACAAGCACGCGCTTCCAAGACGCTCGCGATCGAAGAGCTTGAGCCGCGGCAGCTGTTGTCGGTCAACGTGCTAACGTACCACAACGACGTGACGCGCCAGGGGCTGAACGATTCGGAGGCGATGCTCAACCCGGCGAACGTCAATTCCAGCCAGTTTGGCAAGCTGTTTAGCTATCGCGTGGCGGGGCAGGTGTACGCGCAGCCGTTGTACGTGTCGAACCTGGCGATCCCTGGGCAGGGCGTTCGCAACGTGGTGTTCGTGGCGACTGAGAACAACGACGTGTATGCGTTCGACGCGCTGAGCAACACGGACGCCAGCGGCGGGCTGCTGTGGCATGTGAACCTGGGACCGGCGGCCGCGGTGCCCAGCCCTTACTTTGGCTATCGCTATGGACCGTATGCTGACATCACGGTGCAGGTGGGGATCACGTCGACGCCGGTGATCGACCTGGCGACGAACACGATGTACATCGATTCGTTCACCAACGACGTTAAAGACGCCAATGCGTTCTCGCATCACATTTGGGCGCTGGACATCGCCACAGGGCAGCAGAAGACAACGCCGGCGTTGGTGGCGGCGTCTGTCCAGGGGAACGGCGCGGGGAGTAGCGGCGGCGTCATAACCTTCAACGCTGTGAAGCAGCTTCAGCGTTCGGCGCTGACGCTGCTGAACGGCACGCTGTACGCGGCTTACGCGGGCTACGCTGATACGGATCCTTACAACGGGTGGATGCTGGGGTTCGATCCGGCGACGCTGCAACTTACGAAGGTGTTCAACACGACGCCGAACCAGGGCACGGATGCGTTTGAGGGCGAGGCGGGCATTTGGGCCGGCGGCTATGGTCCGTCGTCCGACGGCACGCATCTGTACGTGATGACCGGCAACGGCGATTTCCAGGCGAACATCGGCGACTACGGCGACTCGTTCCTGGAACTGACGCCGGACGGCAGCACGCAGCCGGCGAACAAGAACGGCCGCGGAATCTCGGTGACGGATTCGTTCACGCCGTTCAACGAGCAGACGCTGGCGGATAATGACACGGACCTGGGCTCCGGCGGACCGATGGTGCTGCCGGACCAGCCGGGCGCGCATCCGCACTTGCTGGTGGGGTCGGGCAAGGGGCACATTCTGTATTTGGTCGATCGCGACGCCATGGGGGGCTACAACTCGAGCACCGACAACGTGGTGCAGAAGGTGTCGATCGGAACGGGCGAGTTCGGCGGGCCGGCGTACTTCAACAACACGGTTTACATTCACCCGAACAGCAACAAGCTCCAAGCGTTCAGCCTGACGAATGGGCTGCTGTCGGCGGCGCCGGTGGCTCAAGGATCGACGAGTTTTGCGTTTCCGGGAGCGACGCCGAGTATTTCGTCCGCCGGGACGGCTAACGGCATCGTGTGGGAGGTGCAGTACGCCAAGAACGTCGGCGCGGTGCTGCGCGCGTATGACGCGTCCACGTTGTCGGAGCTGTACAACAGCAACAAAAACGCGGCGCGGGACCAGCTTGGAACGAGCGTGAAGTTCTCGGTGCCGACGATTGCGGACGGGCATGTCTTCGTGGTGACGGACGGGGCGGTTTCGGTATTCGGCCTGCTCGATCCGCCGACGACTGCGCCGGCGGCGCCTAGCAACTTTACGATCTCCAACTCAACCGCGATGCAGATGCGGCTGACGTGGACCGACAACGCCACGAACGAATCGGCGTACATCATTGAGCGTTCGACCGACAACGTGAACTACTCGCAACTGGCGTTCGCGAGCGTGAATTCGACGAGCTATGTGGACACCGCGGTTCTGCCGGAGACGACGTACTTCTACCGGTTGCGGGCCACGAACGTCGCCGGGAACTCCTCGGCCGCGGGGCCGGTGAGCGCGACGGTTGTTCCGGTGGCGACGCCGATCAACGTGTATCACTTTGAAGAAGACGCCGGGGTGTTCACGGTTGATTCCGTGGGCGGAAATACCGGTACGCTGGTGGGGAACACGCTGCCTGGGTGGACGAGCGGGAAGATTGGGGACGCGGCGCTGAGCTTTAGCGGCGACGGCGTGGCCAATTCAGCGACGCCGCAGTCGGCCGTGCAGACGCAGAATAGCCTCGCGGGGACGCTCGGCGGGACGGCGACGCTTACGGCTTGGATCAAGACGACGCAGGTTGGCAACAACGCCGCATACTCGGCGCCGGCGATCACGGGCGTGGAAGTCGCCGCTTCGACCAACGACATCCATTGGGGCTACTTGGACGCGAGCGGACACATCGGGATCGCGGCGGGCGACAACGGCATCGTATCGAATGGCACGATCAACGACGGCCAGTGGCACCACGTGGCGTTCACGAGGAACTCTTCGACTGGCGCCGTGCAGATTTATGTTGACGGAAACCTGCAAGGCTCCGGCACGAGCGCGACGGGGACAAAGACCACGGCGTTCCGATTGCTTGGCGCGCAGACGAGCGTGGCCAGCAATGGCACGACGGTGGTCGGCGGGACGTACTTCAACGGCGGGCTGGACGACGTGCGCATTTTTAATCGCGTGCTGACGGCGTCGGAGATCGCGACGATTGGCAAGGTTCCGGCGGCGCCTGCGGGCTTGTCGGCTCAAGCCTTGTCGGCGTCGACCGTGCAGCTTGGGTGGACGAATTCCTCGGCGTTCGCCGAAAACATCGAGGTGCAGCGAAAGACGGGGGCCGGCGGCACGTATGAGCAGGTCGCCGTTCTCGGCTCGGCGACGACGACGTTTGTCGATACCGATCTGACGCCAGGCACGCAGTATTTCTATCGCGTGCGGGCCGTTGATCTGGCTGGCGCCTCGGGCTTTTCGGCGGAAGCGAACGTTACGCCGCCGCGGCCGGAGGTGGTCGGGCGATCTGTATTTTACAACAAGAGCAGCTTCGACGGGCAGAATGGCAGCTCGAACATTGCCGACAACCTGGCCGTGGCGCCGGACAAGCAGGCGCTGCTGCCGGGCCAGACGGCGACCTTTCAGAACTACACCAGCTACTCGAACGGGCTGAACGGCGTGATCATCGACGTCAGCCACTTGGACAGCTCGATCACGCCCGACCAATTTACGTTCAAGGTTGGCACGACGGGCGACGTTAGCACGTGGACGGACGCGCCGACGCCGAGCTTTGTGTCGGAGTACTATGGCTGGGGTGTGGGCAATTCGACGCGGTTGGAGGTTCTGTGGGACAATGGCGCGATCGTAAACAAGTGGCTGCAGGTGACGCTGAAGGCGGACGCCGTGACCAACCTGGCGGCGGACGACGTGTTTTACTTTGGCAACGCGGTGGGAGAGACGGGCAACCAACCGGAGAACACGCAAGTCAACAGCGGCGATGAGCTCGCGATTCGCAACAACTTCACTGCCGCGGGCGCGGCGGGGCTGTCGAATCTCTACGACATCAACCGCGATAAGCAGGTTGACGCTCAGGACGCGGCGCTGGCGCGAGCGCATCGTTCCGGCTTATCGCCGCTGCCGATGATTACTGTTCCGGCAACGGCCATCGCGGCGGAAGCGAGTGCTGACGCCGCCCTGAGCAGTGAAGCGGAGATTAGTGAACCGCGGATCTCGCTGAGCGGCTGGATCACGAGCCTGCAACTGAGCGCGCCGTCGCATTCGGCGAAGCTGGACCAGGTCATCGACAGCGCGCTAGGACAGCTCTATGCGAAGCCGTTGTCGCTGACGATTCGACCGCTGGCGTATACCGAGTCTGGCGGCGGCAGTGCGGCGAACGCCTCGGCTGAGAACAGCACGGCGGTGTTCCCAGTGTCTGACGCGATTGACGTGGCGGCCACGCCGCCTTCTCGGTTGTCGAGGCTGCTCGGAAGCGGCGTGAAACACTTGCGCGGGATTTTTGGCGCGGCGCTCGTTGCGATTGCGGCTTTGAACGGCGATGCGCGGGCTGCGACCGTGACCATCGGCTCGCACCTGCTCGCTGGCAACACGGCTAATCAGCAGATTCCGATTTATATTTCGGGTGGGGAGCAAGTGGCGGCGGAGGACTTCTACGCACAGATTGGCGACGGGGGCGCCTTTGTGGGCGGCGTGAATGCCAAGCCGGTGTTCACGGGCGTGGATATCATCAACGGGACGATCTTCGCGGCGAACAACAGCGGCGCGTTTGGCGATCCTAACGGCACTCCGGCGGGGACCAACGCGGCGCATCCGCTGATCTGGGTGGATGGAACGATCACGCCCAGCGGCGTCGTGACGGCCAATGGCCTGTTGGCGACGCTCACAATCGACACGACGGGAGTCACGTCCGGCACGTTCGCGCTGCGGCTGACCGGGGTGGCGGCGTCGCTTGGCGGGTTCGACACGACGTTGTGGGATTCGACCGGACAGCCAATCGCGCTGTCGGCCGCTCCGGGAACGCTGGTCATCGGCCTGGCGGGTGATTTTAATGAGAATGGCACGGTGGGCGGCGAAGATCTGGCCGCCTGGTCAAGCGGCTTCGGCGCGGCCACCGGCGCGACGCATACGCAAGGCGACGCTGACGGCGGTGGCGCGGTGGATGGCGCCGACTTCCTCATCTGGCAGCGGCAGGTGGGCGGAAGCGCCGCGATGAGCGCGGCTCATGCCGCGCCCGAGCCTGGGAGCGCGGGAATGATCTTGGGCGGGCTTCTGCTTGTCGCCGGACGGCGCGGCCGCTCGTAGCGCTACTCGTAGCGCAGGGCCTCGATCGGGTCGAGCCGCGAGGCCTTCCACGCGGGGTAGAAGCCGAACGCGATGCCGATGGACGCGGAGACCATGAACGCGGCGATGATGGCACCCCAGGACGCTTCGATGGGCCAGCGCAGTGTGAACCACACCGAGAGCGACGCACAGCGGCCCAGGAGCACGCCCAAGAGTCCGCCGAACAGGCAGAGGACGATCGCTTCGATCAGGAACTGCCGCAGGATGTGGAACGACCGGGCGCCGACGGCCATACGGAGGCCGATCTCGCGGGTGCGCTCGGTGACCGAGACGAGCATGATGTTCATGATGCCGACGCCGCCGACGGCAAGTGAAATGAAGGCTACGATCATCAGCAGGCCGCCCATCATTTCGGACATCGAGCCCATGGCCTTCACGATTTCGCCCATGTCGCGAAGGGTGAAGTCGTCCACCTCTTCGCCGCGCAGGCGATGCCGCTGGCGCAGCAGGTCTTTGACGCCCGCCATCACGGTGGGAATGTCGGCCGCGGACCGCGCTTTGACGTAAATCTGATCGACGTGCGCGACGCGCGTGGCCTGTGGATTGTTCAACGCGGCGGAGGGGGATTCCGCTGGATAGAGATTGCTCTCGGTGTTCGGATAAAGCTTGTTTAAGGTGTTGGTGGTTGTGCCGCCGGTCGTGGGCGGGGACGCGGCGCGGTTCTGCGGAGAATTGTCCGACACGCGATACTTGGTCGTCGTCCAGGGGATGATGATCGTATCGTCCTGGTCCATGCCAAAGGTGTTGGCGCCTTTGCGGCTCAAGACGCCGACGACGCGGAGCGCGACGTTTTTCACCCGCAAGTCCTGGCCGACCGGCGATTCGCCGTCGAACAGTTCCTTGACGATCGTCTGGCCCACGACGCACACTTTGTTCGAGTTGCGCACATCCCGGTCCGTAAACATCTCGCCTTCATCAAGCTGCCAATCTCGGATCGTGAGATACGAGGCGGTCGTTCCGCTGATGTCGCCGGGAACCCAGTTGCGGTTGCCGTGGACGACCTGTCCGGAGACGCGGACGCTGGGGGCGACGGCTTCGACGCCGTCGAGCTTGGCAATTTCGTCGGAGTCATTGGCGGTGAGCGAAATGCCGCTGCCGCTGCCCCAACTGATGCCGCCGCTGGCCGCGGCGCCGGCGCGAACCATGATCATGTTGGCGCCCATGGTGGACATTGTCTGCATAAGCGCGGTGCGCGAGCCGGTGCTGATCTCGACCATCGCGATGACGGCGCCGACGCCGATGATGACGCCGAGGGCCGTGAGGGCGGAGCGCATTTTGTTCCGCCGCAGGGCGATGATGGCCGTCCGTAGGGGCGCCGGCAGCAGCCACATGCCGCTCCAGCCGTGGCGTTCGGCATGGTGGATCGGCTCGTCGGCGGCGGGTGCTTGCTCGACCGCGGCTGCAACCGCGGGGACGGTCGCTGGTTTTACGGCCGGTCGCAACGCGGGTTTGGCGGCGACGGCGGTCGCCGTCGAACCGCCGCCGCTGGGAAGTTCTTCAAGCATTGGCGAGCCGCCGTCGTCGCCATGATATCCGTTGCCGGTTGACTCAAAGGCCGCGTGCGTGGCGCCGTTGCCGTTTGTGCCGACAGTTTCCTGGGCCCGTTTTCGCGCCGCCTTCTCGACTTCTTCGGCAATTTCAAAGGCTGGTTCGTCCGCATCGCCGTGATGCGAGCCGTTCGGCCCCGAAGGCGAGGAGGCATGGGCGTGACCATTGCCGTTCGCTGCGTGAACCGGCGGTGGAATTTTGGTCGGCGCGTGCTCCGAGTCCTCGACAATCAGCCCGTCCACCACGCGAATCACTCGGTCGGCATAGCCAGCCACTTTTGCATCGTGCGTCACAAGCACGACGGTAATTCCCGCCGCGTTGAGCTGCTGAAACATTTCCAGAATCTCAACGCTCGTGTGCGAATCCAGGTTGCCGGTCGGCTCGTCGGCGAGGAGCAGCGTCGGCTGATTGATGAGCGACCGCGCGATGGCGACGCGCTGCTGCTGCCCGCCGGACATTTGCGAGGGCACGTGATCCAGCCGCTCGCTCAGGCCGACGCGCTTGAGCAGCGAGATCGCGCGGGCATGCGCTTCCTTCGCGGAGGGCGGCGCGGGAGAGTAGTCCAGCGGCATCAGCACGTTGTTTACCGCGGTGGTGCGGGGCAGCAGATTGAAGCTCTGGAACACAAAGCCCAGCTTTGCCGTCCGCACGAGGGCCCGCTGGTTGGACGAGAGGTCGCTGATCTCTTGGCCGTCGAGCCAGTACTCTCCGGAGGTGGGATGGTCGAGGCAGCCCAGGATGTTCATGAGCGTGCTCTTGCCGGAGCCGCTGGCGCCCATGAGCGCGACCATTTCGCCGCGGCGAATGGTGAACGACACGCCCTTCAACACGGGGACGTCGATTTCCCCGAGGTGATAGGTCTTCGTGATGTTTTCCAGCCGAAGAAGATCCATGGCCTGCGCGTTTACTTTTTCTTGCCGCCGCGCCGGAAGGTCGGCGCGAAGGGATTGTTGACCTGCTCGCCCGGACCGGCGCTGGTTTCGCCGAGCACTATGTGCATCGATTCATCGAGCTGGTCGGTGATGACTTCGGTGTTCGTATTATCGGTGACGCCGACCTTCACGTGAACCGGGTACACCTGGTCGCCGGTTTTCACCCAGACGGCGCCGGTGTCGCCGCGGGCGGCCGTGCCGCCTTCCTCGCCGGGCGAACCCGAGTCGTCCTCGGTGGGCTCGGCGTCGGGCGCCGTGGTGATCAGCTCGGGCCGCGGTTTGTAGCGGAGGGCTGAATTCGGCACGAGCAGCACGTTCTCACGCTTGGCCACCTGGAACTTCACGTCCGCCGTCAGGTAGGGGAGCAGCCGAAGGTTCGAGTTGTCGGTCGTCACGATGACCGTGTACGTGACGATGTTCTGCTCCATCTTGGCGTTGAGGCGGACCTGCGTCACGTCGCCCTTGAAGAGGTCGTCGGGGAACGCGTCTACCGTGAAGGTCACCGGCGTGCCGACTTTCAATTGGCCGATGTCGGCCTCGTTCACCGAGGCCCACACTTCCATGCGGCGCAGATCTTTGGCGATCAGGAATAAGCTGGACGCGCTCATCGTGGAAACGACCGTCTGGCCGATGTTCACGCGGCGGTCGATGATCGTGCCCTTTACAGGCGACAAGATCGTGGTGTAGCGGAGGCTTGTTGCGGCCAGGTCGAACGCGGATTTTTGCTGGTCCACCACCGACTTTCCCACCTCGACATTCGCGGACGCGACCCGGTAATTGGCGTCGGCCATAATGTAATCCGCGTCCGAGATTCCCTTTACCGGGACCAGCGCGGCCCGCCCGCCAGTGTTACTCGCCGACGTCAAGCTGACCTCCAGGTTGCGGAGCTTTTGCGCCCGGACCCATTCGGCGTTGGTCTGGTAGGCGTGGGCTTTGAGCTGCTCGAGGTCGGCGACCGCACGTTCCCACGACGCCTTCGCTTGATTGGTTTGAGCGGTATAGATCGAAGGGTCGATTTGCGCGAGCAAATCTCCCTCATCGACCTCGGTGCCATAATCGACGTGCTTATCGGCGTACGCCGGATCGGTCTTGCCGCGGGGATCGGGTCCCAGCTTGAGGATGCGGCCGACCACTTGCGAGCCAACGTCCACCACCTCTTCCGGCTCGACCGTGCCGGTGGCCGTGACCGTCAGGATCAGATCGCCGCGCTTCACCGCCGCGGTGCGCAGGATCGGGCCGTCTTCGGCCGGACGATGCTTGACGTAAAACCACGCCGCGATCGAGCCGCCGATCAACAACACCAGTGCAATCAGGGTTCTCATAGACTTTTCGCGTGTGAAAGCTGAACGTGGCTTGCACAAGCCTCGCACGCAAGTCGAAAGCGACGTTCAGTTTTCAGCCGGCTCGGGTAGGGAAGCAATTTCAGGAAACCAATTCTACGGGTTCGGTTTTTCGCGAGCACGCCTGCCGGAGCGTTTCCAAGGCGGCCGTCACCTGCGTTTTGTCCGCCGGCGACAATCGCGAGAACACCTCCGCGATGTGAGCCGCGCGCGCTCGCTCTCGCGACCGCATGGCTCGCTGGCCGCGCGGCGTGAGCTCCAGGCGGCGAACGCGGCGATCGTCGCCGCTCGTGTGCCGGGTGGCAAAGCCGGCGCGCTCCAACCGATCGGCGATCTGGGTCATGGCGCTCAAGGAGACGCGCAGCTCGCGGCTGAGCTCGGACATGGATCGTGGGCCGTCGAGCAGGGCCGTGCAGACGCGAAGTTGCCGCAGCGGCAGGTCTGACGTGCTGTCGTCGACGTACAGCAGATCGCGGGCAACCTTCAGGAACAGTTCGATCGCTTGACTGGCCGCGGTCGGCGTGTGGCCATTGACGTCGCCGTTGGATAA
>JAICUM010000621.1 GCA_025935855.1 Pirellulales bacterium
CGGCGTGAACAGCGGGCAGAACGCGGGGATCAACGTGCTGTATTCCGGCACGGTGGCGGCGGCGATCGAAGGGGCGTTTTTTCGAGTGACAAGCATCGCGGTTTCGCTGGAGTACGACGAGCAAGCGCGCTACGACCTTGCCGCGGAGCTTGCGGTCCGCATCATCGCACAGATTCTGGCTCAGAAGGACGACGAGCCGCAGCTCTACAATTTGAACATTCCGCTGGCGGCGCTCGAAGGGCCGGCCGAGGTGCGCGTCGTGCCGATGAGCGTCGATCCGTGGGGCGAGAACTTTGAACGGCGAAACGATCCGCGTGGGCGGCCGTATTATTGGGCGGTGGGCCGGCAGCCGGCGCCGCCGGACGATTCGGGCACGGACCTGGCGGCGCTGCGTGCGGGGCACATCACGCTGACGCCGCTGGATTTCGACCTGACGAGCCGGGAGAAGATGCAACAGATGCGGCGCTGGCAGTTGGGCGCCGAGGCGGCGCCGCGGCAGGCGTCGGCGTAAAGACGAGAGAAAAAAGATTTACAATCGAGTGGGGTGGCATGCCCACGTCTGCGTGGGCATGAAAATCGCCCTTCGACATGCCCGCGTCGGCGGACCTCCGTGGGCATGGCACCCAATGTGAGCATGGGGCGTCACAGGAGCGAAAGGACTTATCGATGAGAACTTATCTGGAAGTCGTGGCGGTGGGTTTGCTGGTGGGCGGCTTTGTGGGATGCGAAGCGCCGTCCACCTCGAACACGCCGGCGGCGA
Source organism: Pirellulales bacterium (assembly GCA_025935855.1). Classification (GTDB taxonomy): domain Bacteria; phylum Planctomycetota; class Planctomycetia; order Pirellulales; family Lacipirellulaceae; genus Lacipirellula. The sequence goes on from JAICUM010000621.1 coordinate 761, forward strand.
GTTCAACGCCGGCCGCCACTGAGGCCAAGAAAGAAGAGCCGCCGATGGTGGCCGGCGCGCCTGGCCGGGAAGTGCCGGAGGATGAAGTGCCGGTGACCGACATTCCGCGCAAGTTCATTAAGACTGATCCGATTCAGGGCCGACGCTCGCGGCGCGCCGCGGCCGAGGGGAGCTCGCTCGGCATTGGGACGACGATGGCCGCCGGCGTCGGCGCGAAGTTCCAGTTGTTCATTCTCGCGATTGATGAGGCGAATCATCTGTATTGGCCGCAGCACGATTTCAGCTATCCCAAAACGCAGGAGTCGTTCATGAAGGATGTCGTTGCCCCGGCGCTCAACGGCCAGAAGCTTCCGGACCTGCCGGAGGATGAAGAATACTGCTACGTGCCGTCGCAAGGTGAAGTTGGACTGCAAATTCGACTGAAGCCTGGCAGCCCGCGGTCGAAGGTACCGGCGGGGACCTCGCCGGAGGACGCGATCAAGATGCTGGCCGGACAGCAACAGGAAGGCGGGGCTACTGCGGGAGCGCAAGCCGGAGCTGCGCCCGCCGGGGCTGCGCCCGCGGAGCAGCCGGCGGCGGAGGAGCCTTCGCCGGATATTCGGACGCGGGCGGAGCAATTGAACGGGGCGCAGACCGGCGGGGAGACGCCGGGGTTGAGTGAGAAAGCCAAGGAACATGCGGTGGCGCCGGGCGGTTTGGCGCCGGCGGGCGGGATTGAGTGATTAGTATAAAACAATGTCCGGCTGTCTCCCCCTAGTGGGGAGGGCTGGGGAGTGGGTGATAGCTGGTACACGCTTCTTTCACCTCTCCCTAACCCTCTCCATCAAGGAGAGGGGACCGGAGGTTTTCAATATCTTCTCTAAGCGACCTTACTTTTCATCTTGTCGTGCAACTTATGAATGACACCTCGCTGCGGCCGCTTGGCGTTCCGATGTTTGTGTGGCGATTGCTGGTGGCGGCGGGAGTGGTCGCCGCGTTTATGCTGACGCGCGCTAGCGCCGAGGAGTGCGGCTGCGTGCGGCCGGCCCCGGTCGTCGTGCCCAGCCAGCCGCAGCAGGCCAGTTGGATTTTCGCCCGCGGCCGGTACACCCACGACCCGGCGACGGGAGTGCGCGTTGCTCAGTATGAGATGAAGCCGCCGATCGAGCCGCTGGATGATCCGCGCGCCGTGACGAGCGGTTACTCGCGGTCGCGGACGATCATTCGCGGGGCCGATGGGTCAGCGGACACGCACTATCGCGTGCAGAGCTTTGGCAACGGCCGCGGCGGGCTCGATGCGGAGTGGGAACGGTTCAACGACGCGTGGCGAGGTTCGACCGTCGGCGGGGGGCAGTATCAGGGTTATGGTTACGGCGGCTATGGCGGTTTCGGCGGCGGCTATGGCGGCTACGGAGCTGGTGGATACGGCGCGGGCGGGTACGGCGCTGGTGGATATGGCGCCGGCGGCTATGGGGGGGCTCCGGGCGCTGGCTACGGTGGCTATGGCGGCTATGGAGGATACGGTGGCGTGTACGGAGCGCCGATGGGCTTCCGTTATGGCGGCGTGCCGGGATTTAACAGCAACGGCGGTGTGATGGGATTCGGACCGGGGTATGGGCAGCCGGATGCGGGGCGGCTCGATCCGGATGGGGCGGACGGGTATCGCGAGCAGATTCCGCGCACGCCGGATCAGCAGTTCTTCACGCCGGCGTTGGGGCCGTTTCGGGATTTGTACCAGCATCACGGCGGCGGGCAGCATCCTGGGCCGTGAGAGCGGTTTGCTCAGAGGGAGGGCGAGGCTGCTGCCGAGCCGCCGCGGCCGTGTACCCGCTTCACACTGGCACAATGCCAGTGGCACCCAGATCGCTCGGCGGGTGCCTCGCCTTCCCGGAGGTCCCTTCCGGCAGAAGGGACCTACTTGCCTGGCACGGGGCGTTTGCTTTTCATGCTGTTCACGGCGTCGAGGGGCTGGCCGTTGTGGTACGCGGTGTAGCCGGTGATGAGCCACTTGTCGTTGCGCTTGGCCCAGTGGA
>JAICUM010000727.1 GCA_025935855.1 Pirellulales bacterium
AAAAGGCCCAATGATTCAAGTGATTTCGCACGCGCCTCAGCGAGCCGCACACCGCAAAAAAACCTACATTTTCAAGCAAATTGCGCCCGTAACGTCCAACCCGCACACACTGCCCCAATGTTCGGCAATAATTCCTACCAGGTCAGCCACCAGCGCTCACCCGTCGATCTCGCCTACCGGCTGGTCGACGCCGCCGCGATCCTCGCCGCCGCCACCATTGCCGTCGGATTCACTTCTGGCGACCAACTGCCAAACCTCGCCGTCATCGGCGCCGTCACGCTCCTCTTGCACGTCGTCGCCATCGAGATCAGCGGCCTCTACCGCAACTGGCGCGGCTCGAACCTTTCGCTCGAACTGTGGTGCGTGCTGATCAACTGGCTGTACACCGCGCCCGCGGTCCTCGGACTTGGCTTGCTCACCCAGTACAACGCCAAGCTCAGCTATCCGACGAAAGTCATGTGGCTCGCGCTCACGCCCGCCGCCATGGCCAGCGGCCGCATCGTGCTGCGCATGCTGCTCCGCAACCTGCGGCGCCGCGGCTTCAACACCCGGCAGTTCGCCATCTGCGGCGTGAACAAGCTCGCCGTCCAGCTCGCCCGCAACATTCAGAACACGCCGGAGCTAGGCCTGGAGTTCGTCGGCTTCTTCGACGACCGCCCCGAAAGCCGCACCGAGGAATCGCTCGGCGAGAACCGCCCGCACGCCGGCAACCTCGCCGAGCTCGTCCAGTTCGCCAAGGCCGGCAGCGTCGACATGATCTTCATCACGTTCCCCATGCGAGCCGAGGAGCGCATCCGGCAATATCTCCGCGAGCTCGGCGACACCACCGCCTCGGTGTACATCGTGCCCGATTTCTTCGTGTTCCAGATGCTCCACGCCCGTTGGAACCAGATTGACGGCCTACCGGTCGTCAGCGTCTTCGAAACCCCGATCCGCGGCATCGACGGCGTCCTCAAGCGCGGCTTCGACCTCTTAGTCGGCAGCGCGCTTTTGCTGCTCGCCGCGCCGGCGATGGCCGCTTGCGGCTTCGCGATCAAACTCACCTCCCCCGGCCCGATCTTCTTCCGCCAAAAGCGCTACGGCCTCTCCGGCGAAGAAATCCGCGTCTGGAAGTTCCGCACCATGCGCGTCTGCGAAGACGGCCCGAACGTCAAACAGGCCGCCCGCGAGGACGACCGCATCACGCCCGTCGGCCGCTTGCTCCGCAAAACCTCGCTCGACGAACTGCCCCAGCTTTTCAACGTCATCGACGGCGGCATGTCGCTTGTCGGCCCTCGGCCCCACGCCACCGCCCACAACGAGCAATACCGCTCGCTCATCGACGGCTACATGCTCCGCCACAAAGTGAAGCCCGGCATCACCGGCCTCGCCCAGGTGAACGGCTGGCGCGGCGAGACCGAGACGCTCGAAAAAATGGAACGCCGCGTCGAATTCGACCACCGTTACATCCGCGAATGGTCCCTCTGGATGGACGTGAAGATCCTCATCAAAACGGCGCTGGTCGTCCTCCGCCAAGAGAACGCCTACTAATCAGAAAGCCGCGACCGCTGGTCGCGCACATCCCTGCACCGTTGTGACTCTCGGTTCCTGCTTAAACGCGTGAATCAAGGGCCCGCCCATACGAGCGCAGTCCCAGCGCCAGCATCACCCACGCCCAGCCGTTGAAGATCATTTCAATCCCCAGAAACAGCCCGATCACCCACAATGCCGCCTCGGGAAGTTGCCGGTTGATAATCACGCCCAGGAACAACGTCACGCCGCCATTCAGCAGCACCCAGCCCCAATCCTGAAATCGCACGACAAGCGCGCTCACAATCCGAAACACGCCGGCCACGATCAAAAAGATCGCTATGAACTTCGTCAGCACGACCATGCTGATCACCGGCGCGTCAACCACCATGTAGCCGACGACGACGTACAGCACGCCGACCAGAATGTGCAGCAGCATCCCGCTCCACTTGCCCGCCCAAAACGAGCTGACGATCTGAATCATCCCCGCCGCGATCAGCAGGAAGCCGAGGAACACGGTCGAAGCCAGCGACGGCACCAGCGGATCGACAATG
>JAICUM010000533.1 GCA_025935855.1 Pirellulales bacterium
CTAACTCCTTTGACTGCAACGCGCAGCTGCCGGCTAAGGAGGATTATGGGACGGCGCCCCCCATGTTTCTCTCGGCCCACTCGTCCCAAAAGTGACAAAAAGGGAATTCTGTCATCAAAAATGAGTTTCGCGACAAAACGCGAAAGAACGACAAAAAGCTTTGGCCAATCCTAAGGATGCCAGCGAGCCGGCCGCCTCTTACCATAAGAGCATGAACCACCGCGTCGCCCTCCTGGCCATTCCCCTCCTCGGACTCGCCGCCGCCCACGCCGCGGCGCCGCCCGTCGCCGTTCGGGAAGTTGACGACTATGTCTTCGGCAACTACCGCGGCCAGTTCGTCAGCCCGCCTTCGGCCGATGGCAATCCCAAGCACGCCGTCATCGTCGAGTGGGCCGACAAGTCCTGGCGGCTCGTCTTCGCCCACGAAGCGAGCTACTGCCCGGTCATCGAGCTACCTGGCGGCAGCGGCGCCTGCTTCCAGTTCTTCGAGGGCAACGACGGCTGGGCCGAGCTGTTCAACCAGTTCGGCCGGCAGGAAAAAAACTCCTCGGTCAAAGTGATCGACAGCACGCCGCGGCGCGTTCACCTCCAGTGGACCTACTTCGGCGTGAACCAATCCACCGGCGAGCGAGCCTACCAGGCCACGGAAGACTTTTACTGCCTCGCCAACGAACTGATCCTCCGCAAGCAGTCATACACGTCGCTCCTGCCCAAGCGGCATGAAGGCTACGCCCGCGAGCCGATCGAACTCATCGGCCTCTGCCCCGTCGGCAAGCTCTGGAAAGACGTGCTCCAAACGGATGCGAAAACTGGCGAGCGCCACGCGCTCGCGGCCCTCGATCCGTTCTCGCAGAACCGCTACGACGTGTACTGGAAGCCGCGCGAAGGAACTCTCTGGGAAGCCACCCCGCGACGCACCGGCGCCGACTGGAAAACGATCGACGAAGCGCCCGGCGTCGTCCTCGCTCTGCCACTTAAAGCCGGCGTGCCGTTCTGCGCTTTCGGAACCGCGTCGCGCTACGACGCGAAAACCACGCGCCTCAAAGAGCACAGCTTCAAAGACACCGGCGGCGTCGGCTGGGTCTCCATGAGCTGGGACCACTGGCCCATCGGGTGGCTCAACAGCCAGGCCCATCCCGTGGACGCCGCGTCGCTCGCCAAATACCCGAACCACTTCTCCCCGGCGGGCATGGACCTGTTCGCCCTGCCAAATGAAACCGTCGCCCGCGGCGAGTACTGGTCGCTCCTCGGCGTCGCCGGCGATAACTTGGAAGCGGCGCGGCAGGCCACGCGGCAGTGGCTGGAGCTCGGCGGCAAGAACGTCATGGACCCCGCGAAAGTGGAAGCGTTGCCCTCGATTGACCAGTGGACCACCGGGCTCGCCGAGCGCGCCAAGTACCCCGCCGATTGGTGGAAACCGGCGCCCGCCGAAGGCGCTCCCGCCTGGGAAATCCTCCCCCAAGCCGCCGGCCCCGGCGAAGTCATCCTCTCGAAGCGCAACGATCTCGGCCTGCTCTCAAACTTCGCCGCGACGCCGTTCACATTCCACGGCAAGCGCTACGCCAGCCTCGAAGGCCTCTGGCAGTCGATGCTGTATCCCGAGGAAAAAGACGACCCACGAGCCAGGTTCCCCGGCCTCACCTGGAAATACACCCGCGACGAGGTCGCCCAGATGACCGCCTTCGACGCCAAGCACGCCGGCGACCTGGCGAAGGACAACATGAAGAAGATGGGCATCGACTGGGTCACGTTCGAAGGCCGGCGCATGCCTTACAAACCCAAGGAACCCGGCGAGCACTACCGCCTCATCGTCGAAGCCACGCGCGAAAAGGTCCGCCAGAACCCCGAAGTGCAAATGGTGCTGCTCTCGACCGGCGCCCTGACGCTCAAGCCCGACCACCACCAGGAACCGGACGCCCCCGCCGCCTGGCGGTATTACGACATCCTTACGCAGATACGTTCAGAATTCCAGGCTCCTATAAAGCCCGATTGAACTTTCAGATATAATACGGTGCACTTTCCCGACTCGTACTCTCATCCGTTCCAGGGGAAACACTTGTCATGCATTCAGCGATAGGCGGTCACGGTCACATTCGGAACGCAAAGCGATCGACCTCTGGTCCGGTCGGATCAGCGTTCACGCTCGTGGAGCTTTTAGTCGTCATCGCGATCATCGGCGTGCTGGTCGCTCTGCTCCTGCCCGCCGTGCAAGCCGCCCGCGAAGCCGCCCGCCGCAGCCAGTGCGCCAACAACCTTCGCCAACTTGGCCTCGACATGCTCAACCACGAAACGGCCAAGGGCCGCTTCGCCCGAAATGAGCAGGAGGTGTTCATTCTCGGCCAACCGAGTCCCACGTTCGGCCAGCGCGACCGCGCCTCGCACTTGGTGATGGTCACGCCTTATGTCGAAGCCGCCGGAATCTATAACCAACTCAATCTCAGCTTAAATGCCAATCCGTTGCCCGCGGATCAGAAAGTCGGAGGAACCTACCTTCGCGAGCTCGCCTTGGCGGTGCTCACGTGTCCCAGCGATGACCGCACCGGCGTCCATGATCCCCATAGCGGATTCCAGACAAGTTGGGAAACTCTGATTACTTGGGGCGGCGGGCCAGTGGCCACAACCAGTTACGCCGGCTCGATGGGCGCTCAACTCATGGGCTGGGGCTCGTGCAACGTGAAGACGCTGTTGGGATTGCCCAATGACGGCTTCCACGCCCAGAAAACCATCTATCCCGGTGACGATTGGTTCAATACCACCAGCGTCGCGGACGGCTGCGGGCACGACGCCAACTACGGCAATCAGCGCGGCGACTGCCCGAATTCTGATACCGTCTCCGGGGTGTTCAGCCGCAGCAATTGGGCCGCCAAGCTGAAAGAAATTACCGATGGCACGGCCAACACAATCATGATGGGCGAGATCCGCTCATCCGCCACCGCGTTCGCGTGGGTCGACGGATGGGTTCGCTCTGAGGCCATGTGGTTCGCGACCACAGCGCCTCTGAACTTTGAAACCGATCCTTTTGTGCTCGGCTATTCGCCAGGCCAGACGCCGCCAGTCTGCTACGACTGGGGCAAGGATTTCAACACCGCCAGCGGCTTTAAGTCGAAGCACCCAGGCGGCGTGACCTTCGTCTTCTGCGACGGTTCAACTCACTTCCTGTCCGACTCGATCGACTATGGCACTTATCAGCAATTAGGAGCCCGGTCTGATGGAGAGGCCCCGAACCCTTACTAACGTACTAGCAGCCCATGGAATGCAGATCGAACCTGATGATGGCCTGGCCGATCACCGCGGCAGTGCGGCAATCGCTGACAATCGTGTCAATCGCCACTGCCTTGATCGGCTGCGGCGCGGCCCAGGGGCCTGTCACTTACCCCGTCACGGGCACGGTGACGCTCGGCGGCAAACCGGTCGAGAATGCCGTCGTGGCATTCGCTAATGCGGGTC